>NZ_JBNPOJ010000004.1:0-154453 GCF_050315115.1 Peptoniphilus sp. SGI.035 | reverse complement strand
GTAGAGTTTTCTATAAGAAGAATATCTAGGTCAAATAAGCGACGAAGCTTAGCTCGTTTGTATAAAAGTTTTTATAAAATAGAAAATGTAAAAAAATCAGCCAAAGGCTGAAAATTATTTACCAAAATATAATTAAAAAAATTCTATGGTAGATAAATTTCCAATATACTCAAATTGGCTGATATATTTATTATCTTTATTATTTAATTTTTTGAAAACAAAATAATGATCTTTATCGTCCACAGAATTTTTAGCATTGAGTCTAAAATAGTCGTGCTCAGCTAAAAACATATGAAGGAGCAAATCATCTGTTAAAAAAGTAAGGGGAACATTAATAGCAGAAAATTTATAAAAATCTTCCTCAAACCTTTTATAATTGCAAGAAAAATAATCAAATTGAATACAACTATTTTCTAAGTTATTCATAATTCCTCCAAAAGAACTATTTTAACAATATCGCAGAAATAAATATTAAGAGAATCATATCCACATAAATAAACAAAATTGTCAAAAATTTCTTTTATTTTTCCAATATATGGCTTTTGTCTAAGTTTTGTATAAATCATAATATCAAGAGCATTTACATAACTTTGATTAATGGCAATAGCTATTTCGCAATTACTCATTTGATCAGACACATCAACTACATCGTCCATGTGAAAAAGAGCAGAAGTGTGCTCAGAAATAAAAAATCCCATCCACTTTGCCATGCCTCTATCCACATAATTTCTTGCAGATTTAAAGGGCAAATAATTTCTATTAGCCATAAAATCACCTCACAAAAGACTAATTAGCACCGTCCATGCCACCACAATGACCACCAATTAAATTACTCCTTTCAATAACGCGAGAGCCTTCCATAAGGCAAGTCGCTCTTTGAACAGAAGTAAAACCAAATTTGTCGCGAATAGAATCAATGGTTTTGTCCAGATTTTCTTCGCGTTCAATTTTTCTAAAATCGTCAAAAAAATTTAAAATTGTAGAAGATTCATCAACTAAATTGTCGTAACTAACACCAAGTTGTCTAACAGCACCGCCCTTATATTTTTCACGAAAAAGTTTAATAACTTCACCACATAAAAACCTAGTTGATTGACTAGGATTTATAGTCCTCCTTGCATTAATAGAATTTCTATTTTCATTATATGAAAAGCCAATGTGAATAGAAATGACAGTCGCCTTTTTCTTAATTCGTCTAATTCTAATGGCAACTTGTTCGGCAATTTCACGCAAGACAATCTCAATTTCATATTGACATACATAATCGCGAGGAAGAACTTGAGAATTGCCAAGACCTTTAGACTTAGGCTTGTAGAGTTTAGTAATTTTAGATTCGTCAACACCATTAGCGTGAAACCAAAGTTGAAGACCAATTACACCAAGTTCTTTTTTTAGAATATCGGGATTATAATTGGCAAGGTCGCGGACAGAAAAAATATATAAATCATTTAGCCTTTTCTTCATCCTATTGCCAATGCCCCAAAAATTTGTGAGCTCATTTATGCCCCAAACTTTAGATTCCACATCTTCATAAGACCAATTTGCACGCATAGTATTAGTTTTTTTCGCCTCATTGTCAAGAGCAAGCTTAGCGAGAAGAGGATTAGCATTGCTCATACCAACAGTAGAATAAACACCAATAGATTCCCAAATATCCTTTTGAATCATAGAAGAAACAAGATCTAACTTGTCTTTGCGAGAAATATTTTTATTTGGAACAAAATAATTTAGACTATTAGTTAAATCAATAAATCCCTCATCAATAGAGTAGGGAAGGATGTCATCTTTAGTAGCATAATTTTGAAAAATCTTTTGAATTTTTAGATTTTCCTCGATATAAAGAGCCATTCTTGGAGGAACTATGAGTGTATTTTTCGCCCACTTCTCGATATAATCAATGTAAGTCTTAGTAATTTCATTGTTTTGATGTCTAGCATTTTTAAAACAAAACTTACGCGTTTCAATATCAAAGGGAAGGTCTCTAGCTCTGCCAACATTATTTTTGCCAAAAACTTTTTTAAAAAGAGGAGAGCTAGCTAAAATTAGACCACTAGAATTTTCAGCTCTACTCATTACGCAAAGGGAAGTAGTTAGAGGATCTAAATTTCTCATAACACATTCCACGCTTGCGTAAAAGGATTTAATATCCACAAAAGCAATATCAGATTTTGGTTCCAAAGAATAGTTAATAAAACCCATAGCGACCTCCTAAATAAAAAATAGAAAATACATTCAATCAAAAGTGTATTAACAAAACAAAAGTTTAACTAACTATATTGTAGAACATTTGACCAAAAAATTCAATTAATTATGGAGAAAATATAAAAATTTTGTTCTTAATATTTTTATTTGTTTTAAATTTTTTAAAAAGTTATAGTTAATATAAATAAAAAAGAAATATAATATAATAAATTTGAATTTTACTAGGGTGTCAGAGTTAATTTGATGAGTTTGTAGAAGATAGTATTTGGAAAATATTTTATCTTTATTAGAAAAAAGTGCCATATTTTATAAATCATATTTAATTATTCTAAGCTAAATATGATAATATATTTTTAATCTAAGTTTTGTATAAATAAAGAATATTACTGAAAGAGGGTAATATCAAATGAAGAATATGATAATTAGAATTTTATTTATTATAATAATAGTAGCTTGTATTCCTATATTATTTGTGGACACAAATCATTTATATGGACTTATAGCGACATTAAATTATTATCTACTCAGTCCATTCTCTCTTCCTGTACTAATTTTAATGCCATTAATTTTTAAAAATAAAAAATTATTTTGGGGATATATTTTATTATTTCCATTGGGGTGGAATATATTCTTTATCCTTTATTTTTTAGATGGCACACCTTATAGTTATGTCAGCATAAGCTCCTTTATAGTGGGAATTTTAATATCTATATATTTAAAAAATTTTTTTTCAAAAAATATTTAATTCAATCTCAGCAAACAATAAAATAATTATACTTATTGCTCTTAGACTAATAGGATAAGAAAAAGTAAAAAGCTTTTAAGGTTTTAAAAAAAATCTTAGAAGCTTTTTTTATTTAACTTTGCAGTATTTACTCATGAATTGTATTTTAAAATAATTTATTATCTAAGCAAGAGGTGAGAGTATGAATATAATTGAAGTGAAAAACTTGAGTAAAAATTTTAAAGAAAAAAATCTTTTTAATGATTTTGACCTTGAAGTAGAAGAAAATACTGTACATGCCATAATTGGACCTAACGGATCTGGCAAAACTTCTCTTTTAAGAATTTTAACTGGACTTTATAAAAAAGATTCAGGGGAAGTAATAGTTAAGGGAAAATATGCCATGCTTCTTGAGAATGACTATTTGTATGAGGATAAGACTGGCTTTGAAAATATTAAATTATATGGCTTGTATTTTGGATATGAGCTTAAAAATTATGAAAAATATTCTGACTTATTAGAAATCACAAAGGATTTAACTCGAAAGGTTTCAACTTATTCCAAGGGGATGAAAAGAAAACTTTCTTTATTAGTTATAGTAATGATGAATAGGCAGATTATATTTTTAGATGAAGCAACCAGTGGAGTAGACCCAATATCAAGAGTTGAAATTAGAAAACTTATCAAATTATTAAAAACAGAAGGCAAAACCATTGTTATTACGAGTCATGACCTTGATGAAATTGAAAAGGTGGCGGATAGGGTTTCAATGCTTAAAAATGGAAAACTACTCTTCACTAAAAAAATTTCTGAAATAGGAGGGGAAAGTTTAGAAGAATTATTTATAGAAGAGGGAATAAAATGAGAAATAATATGAATATTAATAAAGCTTGTAGATATTATTTGTTTAGAGATAAGGAAACAATATTAAATATAATAGTGTGTATGATTATTGTTTTGGGATTTTCTTTTTTGCTATGTAAAAATGTTTTTGAATCTAAGTCAACTTCCTATGTACTTTTAATGCTCTATGTTTTAATAGTGGGTCTTACACAGATAACAGCGAACTCCATGATAATTAACCTAACTGTAAAAGATAAATTAAACAAAAGAATTGAATTTATAATAGCATCAGGAATAAATATAAAAAATATTATTAGGGCATATACAATAGAGATGTGGAGAATTTCATCCATCCTTCCATTTTTCTTATTTTTCTTTACATACTATCTTTATGATTTTAAAAAAGATTTTAAATGGATTGTAGGAATATATATATCGACTGTAATTATGCTTTATTTTGAAATTTTATTTTTAAATATTTTTTCTTTATCCAGAAAAAATTTTAAATTTTTCAAAAATTTAGTATTTTTTGGAACTACACTTTTTATATACATTGTAGGCTCCTTTTCTAATAAGATTTTAAGTCTATTAGATAAATACGATATAAATTTAATTTATTTGATAGTTGGAATAAATATAATTTTACTTTTAACTTTTGGGATTTTTTCAATAATTAATCTAGCGAGAATTAATAATGAATCAATTATAAATAAGGAGGGGACATGGTCATAAACTTAATTAGAGAAGATATAAAAAATCTATTAGATAAAAACGCAATCTTAATGTGCATAATGGCAATATTTTTCACCTTTATTTCTTATTTTTTGGGAGATATTAATGAGGGTACAAGTATTGTTAACTTTATGAAAAATGAAGGCTTTTTAATTTTGTATATTGTGTTTTTTATAGAACTTGCAAAATCCACCCTAATAAGTGATAAGATTAGTAAAAAGATTGAGTTTATCCTTGCAAATGGTTTAACAAGAAAAGAACTCATTGTAAAATATATGATTTCCATAATGATAGCTACTTTTGTTATACTTGCTCCAAGTATAATGCTAATCCTACTGAAAATAAAAATCTCAGCACCAATAATAGTGAATCTTTTTTTTTCTATTATTTTTGAAAGTGTAATAGTAGTGATGATGATTTTATATACAATAAATATAAATAAATTAAATGGACTTCAAATAAGGTTGATTTTATCAATGATGGTAATTATGGGAATCTGTTTTTTACTTTATTATTTTACAAATATGATAGAATTATATTTAGCTTTAAAGATAACTATATTCACGATTATTCTCATATTTTTGAGTATAAAAACAAATAAAGAAAGGATTGTAATTAGCTACTATTAGATATGTATAAGAAATTAGAAAAAATTGCTTTAGCTCACTCATTTATAATTTTATTTTGTGGAATTCTTTTTAAAACCAATTTGATAATAAAAGATGCCTCAATTTTGAATGCAGTTTCTAGTGTTTTATTTTTCACATTATATTCATTTATATATACGGAATTATCAAATAAAAATATTCCAATAAAATATTCAAAAATTTTTTTAATAACTTCTTTATTGCCCATAGCTCTAATCTTGATTGATAAGATAAATTTTAAATTAATCCTTGGAATTGTAAGTTTTATATCAACATTGACCTATCTTAAAAAATTTATAATAGATAGATCTATCAAAGATATTAATATATTGCCAATTAATAAAGCATCAGCACAAAAATTTACCATAGGAATGGTAATTTTCTCTTTTATAATTATATATTTGTTTAACATAGATACTATGATAGCTTGTTTATTTTTCCAAATTATTTTTTTAATAATGGAGATTTTCTTTATAATATATATAAAGGATAGGGAAAATATATATGAGAATACATATAATTTATTTTATCTTTCTGATTATATGGCAGATGAGAGAGATGAATTTGCAAGGATTATTCATGATGAGATAATTCAAGATATATTTGCTGCGAGAAATTACCTTTCACTAAAAAACTCAGACATAAATCATGCAAGGGAAATTCTCATTAATTTGGAAAAACGGTTAAGAGAAATGATGAAATTTTACCAGGCAAATTTATTTGAAGATGTAAATACTGATACATCTATTGAAGGAATATTTTACAATATTTCATCATTATATCCAGAAAAAGAAATAAAAGTACAAAAGACGATTGATGAAAAACTATTAAAAAAAAATAATAAAAAATTAACTAGATTTATCTCAATAATATCAAAAGAATTGATAAATAATATTTACAAGCATTCAAAAGCTACATTTTTGAACTATAAGTTAAGTATCAAAGATGATTTTATCGTCTTGGAATTAGAAAGTGACGGAACAAATGAAGAAGATTATGAAAAAATAAAAAAATCACAAAGAGGCATCTTATTACTTAAAATTTTAATAAATTCAAATGCTGGAAACATAAAATATGATTTAAACAAGGATTTGCTTTCTACAAAAGTAAAGTTGGAGGTGGGAAATGAAACTTCTTTTATTAGATGACCATAAATTATTCGGCGAATCTATTAAGCTTCTTTTAGAAGAACAAGAAGAAGTTGAACTTTGCTCTTATGCTACAAATATAGATGAATTTTTTAAAAAATTGAAAAATGATGTTTATGACATATTGTTAATAGATATTAATCTCAAGAATGAAAAAACTGGATTTGATATAGTAAAGCAAATAACGGAAGAAAATCCAAATCAAAAAATAGTAATTTTATCATCATACGACATGGACAACTATAAAGATAGGGCATTCAAATTAGGAGTAAAGGATTTTATAAATAAATCCGTAGAAATTGAAGAATTAGTTTTTAGACTAAAAGAAGTCAACTTTGGAAAAATAAATAATAAATTAGTTTTTATAGCCAATCCACTTACAGAACGAGAAGTTGAGGTTCTAAGAGAATTAATAAAGGGAGAAAATAAAAAAGTGATTGCAAAAAAACTTTTTATAAGTGAGAGAACCCTATACAATCACATAGCAAATATATATGAAAAGCTAGGCACAAAAAATGCACTTGAAGCCTATAACAAGGCAATGGAGATAGGCTATATAAATCCGGTTATGTAAAGATTTTAAAGGCATTTAATTATTGGCAATTTAATTATAAACTTAGCATATTTAGTCAGCTAAATACAATATCTATTGTATTAAGAGAAAGCATATTGAGAATTTCGGGTAAAAAATTAGAAAATTTAGATAAAAAATAAATTGTCTATTAAAAATTAAAAAAAGAAAAAGAGATAGAATTTATGAGAATAAGTTAAAATTGTCTTTAAATCAAAGATAAAAACAATACTCTAAAATGCGAACAGCTTAGAAAAATTAATCTAAGCTGTTTTATTTGTATTTTTACATTTTAATTTATAAAAAATTTTTATAGCATAGAATGTATTGAAAATAAATATCAATAGTGATAAAATAATCATATCGACAATAGTGTCGGTATAAGGAGGTTGTTTATGGCTAAAAAAATGATTGCTGACGAAAGAAAAAAACAAATTCGACAAGCAGCTATGAAAGTATTTTTAGATAAGGGATTTAGAAATACTGTTATGAATGACATTATGGAGGAAACTGGACTTTCTAGGGGAGGTCTTTATCATCATTATGGCTCAACTTATGAGATTTTATATGAGATCATGGTTGAAGGGAATCTAAATAGAAGGAATGTTATTCGAAACTCCGTCAACGACGAAAGTTTAATAAGAAGTCCAAATTTTTTTTCTAGAATTATCGTGGATAAGATGCTTGCAGGCAGCGATTATGTAAAAATTTATGTTATGTTTTTATGCGAGTTGAAAGAAAACAATGACCTAAAAAACTTGTATATTAAGCTAAAAAAAGAGTCTATCCAAGTATTTAAAGAATTGTTTTCTAGCATGTCTATTGATATACCATCTGATGAAGAATTTGAATTTATGATTAATATTATAAATTCCGGGTTGATGGCTTGCGAAATTTTGGGAGCTCGTTCAAATTTTATAGAAAATAAGAAATATATCATGGAAATGATAGAGACTTATTTTAAATCTGTAATGAAAAAAAGTAAAGGAGTTAAATAAATGGATTTATTAAAAAAGTATGTAAAGGAGAAAAAAATACAATATTTTATTTCTGTATTGTTTGCAATACTTGGTGTAATTTCCAATCTCTTTGTATACATTATTCTAGGTGATTTAATTATATATTTGATTGGTGGGAACCAAGATTTTAATTATTATTTACAAAAAATATGCCTAATATTTTTCTGCCTTCTAATAAAAGAAATATTCATGTCCTTATCAACAATGATTTCTCACAAAGTAGCTTATCAAATAATAAGAGATATAAGGAAAAATCTTATGGAAAAATTATTTGAAATGCCTCTAGGAGACATATTAAATGAGTCTACTGGCAAATTAAAAGACATAATTGTAAATCAAGTTGACAATACTGAAACAACTTTGGCTCATATCATACCTGAGATGACAGCAAATTTAGTTGGACCTGTAATATTATTTATTTATATGTTGACTTTGGATTATAGGCTAAGTCTTATATCTTTAGTTCCATTATTTATTGGTGGTTTTTTTATGAGTGGACCTATGAAGAGAATGAAAGTAAAATTTCCACAAGCAGTTAAAATTGGTCAAGACATGAACAATTCTATAGTTGAATATATCAACGGGATTGAGGTCATCAAAACATTTAATCAAGGAGAAAAATCCTATAAAAAATATAGCGAAAATGTATATAAAAAGGCAAATTATTATTACAATTGGATGGGAGAAAATACAAGAGATTATGCTATAAGTATGTCTATTGCACCTGTTGGTATTTTAACTATCATACCATTTGGTTTATATCTTTTTATGAAAGGCTCTTTAGATGGTGGTGTGTTTTTAACATTGATAATCCTTTCTTTTGGAACTATACAAAATATAATGAGAGTAATGACATTTGAAGATGATATAGGAAGAATATCAACAATTTTTGGAGAAATTGAAAATATATTTAATGGGAGAGAATTGTCTCATAAAAACAAAAACACAGAAATTAAAGATTATAATATAGAGCTGAAAAACGTAGATTTTTCTTATGAGAAAGATAGACAGGTGCTAAATAACTTGAATATAAATATAAAGGAAGGCAGTGCAAATGCCTTAGTAGGAGAATCTGGTTCAGGAAAGTCGACTATTGCAAAACTCATTGCAGGATTTTGGGATACAGATAATGGCTCTATAAACATAGGAAATGTAAATATTAAAGACATATCCCTTGAAGAACTCTCAAATACAATTTCCTATGTATCACAAGATAATTATCTTTTTGATATATCCATTAAGGAAAATATTAGGATAGGAAAGAAGAATGCCAGCGATGAGGAAATAATTGAAGTATGCAAAAAATCAGCCTGTCATGATTTTATAATGAATTTGTCAAAGGGATATGATACAAAAGTTGGTGAAGCCGGGAAACATTTATCAGGTGGAGAAAGGCAAAGGATATCTATCGCAAGAGCGATGATAAAAAATGCACCCATAGTAATTTTAGATGAAGCAACATCTTATATTGACCCTGAAAATGAAGCTTTAATTCAAGATGCCATATCAGAATTAGTCAAAGGAAAGACTTTAATTGTTATAGCTCATCGTTTAAACACGATAATAAATGTAGATAAGATATTTGTCATTAAAAATGGAGAACTTACAGCTCAAGGTAGCCATGATGAGCTTTTGCAATCATCAGAAGACTATCGCAATCTATGGGAAACTGCTTTGAAAGGAGAAAAAAATGATTAGTGTTTTTAAAAAGATATGGGATTTTTCTTCCAAAGAACAAGTATATATAAAAAAATCAATTTTTGCCAATTTTATAGGAGCTATATTTAACGCTTTTCAATTTGCTGCAATTTACTATGCAATTTTAGGTATAATAAATAAAAATGTAAGTTTCAAAACCATAGGGATTTCAAGCTTATTCTTGTTAGTTAGCATTGTAGGAGTAATTATTTCAAAAAATTCATCCATGCTTAAACAAACACATGTTGGATATTTCATGGCTGGCGATAAGAGAATTGAACTTGGTGAGAAAATAAAAAAAGTTCCCATGGGATTTTTCTCAAGTTTAAGTTTGGGGAACTTAACGACAATCGCTACTACCAATTTAGATAATGTAGAAACTTGGGTTCCCAATTTATTTATCATGGTTTTTGGCGGTATGTTAAACGCTATTGTTTTTATATTGTCTCTGTTTTTCTTTTCTTATAAAGTAGGTTTTGTGGCGATAATAGGTTCTATTGTATTTTTATTTATTATTTCTCTTATGCAAAAAAGGTCGAGAGAAAATGCAGATAAAATTCATGAAATTCAAGTATCATTGACAAAAGAAGTTTTATCAACATTACAAGGAATGCAGATTATTAAATCTTATAATCTTGGAGGAAGCAATAATAAGAAACTTGATAAAAGCTTTGATGATGCAAGCAAGTCATCTTTTAATTTGGAGAAAACTGTATTACCATATACTTTATTAGCTAAAATTATAATAGCGATTACCATTTGTAGTATGCTTTTTATATCTGTAAAATCATACTTTGGTTTACAAAGTCAATTGGTTAATACTATCATGATATTTATAGCAAGTTTTGTTATATTTGATGGTCTAATTGCATCTGGATCAGCGCTTGCAATGTTAAGATTGGTGGAAAATGCTGTTGATTCTTATGATTATACAAAGTCTATTGAAAATATGTCAGAAGGAGCAATAGAAAAGCCTATCGAAAATCACGATATAGAATTTAAAAATGTAAGATTTTCTTATGATGATAGGGAAATTTTAAAAAATATATCAGCTACTATAAAAGAAAAATCAATGACAGCCATAGTTGGACCAAGTGGATCAGGCAAGACTACATTTTGTAATTTAATTGCTAGATTTTGGGATGTAAACTCTGGCGAGATTTTAATCGGTGGCGAAAATATAAAAAATTATAAAATAGAAAATCTAATGAAGTCTATTTCTATGGTTTTCCAAGATGTCTATCTATTTGAAGATACCATAGAAAATAATATAAAATTTGGCAAACAAAGTGCAAGTCATGAGGAAGTTGTAGAAGCTGCGAAAAAGGCAAGATGTCATGAGTTTATAGTTGGTCTTCAAGAGGGATACAATACTATCATTGGAGAAGGAGGAGCAAGCCTTTCAGGAGGAGAAAAACAAAGGATATCCATAGCAAGAGCAATGCTAAAAGATGCACCTATAATAATTTTTGATGAAGCTACTGCAAATATAGATCCGGAAAATGAAGATAAATTAAAAGAAGCCATAGAGTCCTTGACAAAAGATAAGACAGTTATAATGATTGCCCACAGACTAAAGACAATAAGAAACGCAGATCAAATTTTAGTTTTAAAAGATGGAGAGATAGTAGAGCGTGGAAATCATGATGAACTTATAAAAAATAATGGACTTTATTCAGATTTAATTAATGCAAAGAGCAAGGCTGAATCATGGAAATTAAATAATTAGTTAATTTAGTTAAATTATACTTACCAAATAGTAGGAAATTCTCATTAAGTAAGATTCCTTACACTTGGATAAGTTACATTTTAAATATTGGAGAGGCTCGAGTTTTCGAGTCTTTTTTTGTTTAATGTATGAGAAAAATAATATGCATATCCAAGAATTTTTTCAAAAAATAACGATAATATTCTATATGATAATTAAAATCATTTATGCTAAACTTTGGAAATGGAATTTTCTTAGGAAATCCAATTTATTACATCCTATTGCGTGATAGGGGATATAGATTTTGGTTAAGAGTTCTATTTTCAACGAGGGAGGTAATTAAAAAAAATAAATATCTTTCACAATAATACTGGTAGTAGTAATAAAATTTTTGCAAAAACAATAAAATTGTTATTTTAAGGAAAATTCAATAGGATTTAAAATAGCTAATAATCTATAATTCATTGTTTATAATTTTATAATATCAATCAAAAAATTTAATAGGAGGAATTATGATTTTAGTAGAATCAATAATCATAGTGCTATTATTTGTAGCATTATTTAAAAATTTAATTAAAAGGAACCCAGTTCCATTTTATATTTTGGCAGTGCTAATAAATTTTATGTATATAAAAATTGCATCAATGCCAATGGTTAAAGAACTAAACCCGGCAATATCTAAGTATATATTAGGACCTCTAAATAGAGGAGCGATAGGAACAGCATTCATTATATTGGTAATGTATATTGGCGTCCTCAAAAAAGATCAATTTGTAAGAGAGTTGATGCAAATTAGGGGAGAGCTTGCAATAATTGGTTCAATAATAATTTTTGGACACAATATATTATTTGGAAAAATATTCTTTGTACAATTTTTCACAGATATGTCAAGCCTTGAGCCATTAAAGCTAGCTGCAACAATAATTTCTTTAGTGATGATAGCAATTTTAATTCCATTATGTTTAACATCCTTTAAAACTATTAGAAAGAAAATGAATCCGAGCAGTTGGAAAAAACTCCAAAAGTTAGCCTATGTATTCTTTTATTTAATATTTATTCATGTAATAATACTATATTTTGGACATATTAAAGATAAAGTGCTAGATGTTGTAATTTATATTTTAATTTGGGGTTACTACACAATTAAATTAGTTCAAAAAAAATCAAATTAAAATTGAATTAATAAGTATGCAAAAAATATATAGAGCATAAATAAGGCTATAATAAGTAAAATTATTATATAAAATGATACTTAGTATCATAATTCTATTTAGGAGGTAGTTATGAAAAGAAAATTACTTGTGCTAATGGTGGCAATACTAATGGTAATTAGCACTGTAAACCTTGAAGTCTTTGCTAAAGAAGAATTAACTAATAAATCAAAAGTTGATAAATTAATTAATACAAAAGTAGTTGAAGGCGATGAAAAAGGAAATTTAAACCTTGGTAATCCAATCAAAAGAAGTGAGGTTACAAAAATCCTAATATATTCTTTAGGATATAAAAATGAGGCTGCAAAATTTCAATCAGAAAAATCAAAATATTCAGATGTTAATACAAATTATTGGGCAAATGGTGTTATCCAAGCGGCAAGCAAAATAAAAATGCCTAATGGTCAATATTTGATAGAAGGTTATCCAGATGGAACTTTCAAACCAGAAAAAAACATAACAGAAGCAGAATTGATAAAGTTAATGGTTGTAGCCACTAAGAAAGATTTGACAAGTGAGAAAATGGCAAATGCAAAGTGGCCTAATACTTACATTAATTGGGCAAAAGAGCTAAAGATTATAGGTAAAGGAACAGGCATTGAAACTATCAATCCAAATAAAGAAGCAAGCAGGGAGTTATCCTTTGTTGCTCTATTTAATGCTTCAGAAAATAATAATACTAAAAATGTTGAAGAAAACAAAAAGACAGTATCAAGCATAAGCACTAATACAGTCAAGAAATCATCTTCACGTCATAGCAATTGGTCTATCATTGATAGCAGTAGCGATAACTCATCATCAAGCACTACTGAAAAGCCAACTACTCATGAAACACCAACTACACCTGAAAAACCTGGTACTAATGAAACAACAGGTTCAACAGAAGTAACTAAACCAAAAACAAAAAAACCTTTAGATGGAGAATGGTATGCAGCTTCCTTTGAAGGACTTGAAAGTGATATATATGGACCAAGTATTGTAAAGGTAAAATTGAAAAATGAAAAAATAGATTCAGTTGAAGCTATAGCTGATGGCGGATTTAAAGAAGAGTATTTAAATATTGCAAGACATATTCTTCCAAAATTAAAAGGTTTAAAACTTGATGAATTAGACAATGTTTTAAGTCAATTAAATAATAAAAAGGGAGAATATTATGATTCAGTAACTAATGCCACTATAACAGCTAAGGATTATGTAAAAGCAACTAAAAAAGCTATAAAAAGATCCATTGATGCAAATGACAATAAAAACATTCAAGACATAACTTATATAAAACTAAGACTTGCACCAGGAGAAACAAGAAAACAGTTTATGCTAAAGACTGATTTAAAAGCTGGGGAAAAAGCTGATTTCAATTTCCTAAAATTCGACATAGGCTATGCTAATGGTAAAGTCGAGTATGGAGCAGATTTTACTGAACTTAAATTTAACAATATAGATGCAAACTACACTCAAAATCAAAAGTTGGAAAAACCAGGAACTATTATGTTGCATATACAAGACAAGACAGGATATCTTGAAGAAAAAGTAACTCTTCATGTAGACGATAAGGAAGATCCAACAAAGATAAAAGTCGAAACCAAAGGCATGAAAATGGTAAAAGCCAATGGTAAAGAGCAAGATACAGGAATAGTTGTAAAAAACAAGGGAAAAGATACAAAAATTACAGCTAATAATAAAGAAGACAAACAAGTTCCATTTAGAATAGATGACTCTGGCAAGATATTTGTTACTCCAAGTACTGATGTTGGAACAATAATCACTATAAGGGTTACTGACAAGGATCTACCTAGAGGTTTTACAAGCATTAATGTTTCTGTAGATACTACTTCAGCTGATATAAAAAAGATAAGCGTAGATAAAGAAAATATTAAAACTTTAAAAGCTACTAATGAGGAACAAGATACAGGAATAGTTGTAAAAAATAGTGGTAAAGATACAACTGTGACAGCAATTAATCTTGATGGCGAAGATGTAGTAGACGTAAGAATAGATGACTCTGGAAAGGTATTAGTTACTCCAGGCACTAAAGCAAAAGATTCAGTTCATATTGAAATTTCTGATGACAATTTACCTGATGGCTCTGTAGAAATTGAGGTTCCAGTAGACAATAATTCAATTGATCCATCAAAGATAAGTATAGATAAAGATAATGTAAAAACTGTAAATGCTACTAATGAAGAGCAAGATACAGGAATAGTTGTAAAAAACAAAGGTAAAGAAACAACTATTGCAGCAACTAATAATAATTACGAAGATATTCCAGTATCAATAGATGAATCTGGAAGAGTGCTAGTTACTCCAGGTACTGATGTAGGAGATATAATCTATATTGAAATTTCTGACGAGGATTTACCTTATGGCATTGTAAATATTGATGTTCCTGTAAAAACAAATAGTGGAAAAACTTCTCCAATTGAAAAAGTTTGGTTTGGAACATCTAATGTAGGATTTAATCCTAAGGGAGCAGGTCCAAATATTCTTAAGGTAAAGATAGATAATGGCTTAGTAAAAGATATAGAAGTTATTAAAAATGGTGGATTAGAAGAAGGATATATAAGAATAGCTCAAAAAATCTTGCCAATATTAAAAGACAAGGACAAAGATGAAATTTTAAAGATTGAATCTGAAATAGATAAAAAATTAGACACTAAAAATTATACAGGTGAATATGTAGATGTAGTAAGCACTGCTACTAAGACAGCCAAGGGATATGTAAGAGCTGTTGCAAATGCAATAGAAAGATCAGAAAAATATAGCGAAAATAAAAATATTCAAGATATAGCCTATATAAAACTTTCTGGAAATAATGAATTTAATCCAGAAAGATACAGAAATGCTGTTGCAGATAAAGTAAAATTAGTACGTGGAGAAAGTGCAGATTTTGATTCAATCAAATTTGATATAGCTTATGGTGATGGATTAATAAGACCTGGTGTCAAATTCTCAGATCTTAGTCAATATGGAATAGAAACAAATTACAAGCAAGGACAAATTTTAAACCCTGAAGGAAATCAAATAACATTAAAAGTAAAGGATAAATCAGGCTATGCAGAAGATTGGCTAACACTTTTTGTCGCAGAAAGTCCAAAACATGATGTAACTCCAACACATTTTGTATTGACAATGCCAGATGGAAGTGAAGATAGATTCAATATCAAAAAAGGTTCCGGAGTTAATCTTGGTGGGAAAACAGTCAATGTCAAGCCTACAAAAGCTGAACTTTTCTATAATGATAAAAAGATAGCAGATGGAGTATGGGTAGATAAACCTTTTGAATATTGGAAGTTTGAAAACTTTGATACAAGTGTATTAAATGAAGGTGAAAAATTTGAAACTTCATTTTATAGATATAATACTTGGGTTAATGATAAATCAGAATTAAAATCCATTAAGCTTAATCTAAAGAAAGATAAATATTTTGAAGGAGAAACTTTATCCAAAGGAGATTTTACAATCACAACAACTACTATTAATGGTACTGTAAAAGAAATAAATTGGGATGAAGCAAGTGATTTAGGAATTAAAATAAATCCAAATATTGACTATGAATTTACTAAAGAAGATGCAAATAAACATCAAAAAGATATAACTATTAGCTACAAAGAAATAAGTGATAAAGCCACAGTAAAAGTATTAGAAGCAGATTTTGAAACTCCTGCAAAAGTTGAGGTCAAATTAGGAGATACTTTAGTTTATACTCAAAAAATAACTAAGGATGAATGGAATGAAGCAAATAAAAAACTTCAAATTATAAATAAAGAAATTTCAGATGAATTTAAAGGAAAAGAAAAAGATTTCAATGTAATTCTTTATAATGAAAGTAATAAAGTTATAAAAACAAGTAATAAATATATGAGTGGTTTAAACTATGCAGACATTGGAGAATACAAATATGTAGTGCTTGGTAAATGGGTGTTTAAAGCTGACCCTAAAGTCCCTACAAAAGTTGAAGTAAAATTAGGCGAAGAATTAGTTTACACTCAAAATATAACTAAGGATGAATGGAATAGGGCAAATAAAAAACTTAAAATACTTGGAAAAGAAATCCCAAAAAAATTTGAAGGAAAACAAAAAGAGTTCAAAGTTATCATATATAATGGCAACAATGAAATTATTCCAACAGAGTATAGATATGAAAGTAGCTTGAATATCTCTACGATTCAAGAATATGAAGATATTATGCTTGGACAATGGGTATTTAAATAATGGTTTGTAAAAATCATAAATAAAGTATTTCTCTCTAGATTATTAACTTAATCTAGAGAGATTTTTTATACCTTAATGCTTTATTTTGTTTTAAATTTTTGATATAAGATTTAAAAATATTTATAATAGGGCAAGAAGTGAAACTAAAGATTAGCTTTAAGTTAAAAAACTCTCATTAAAGCAAGAAACTGAAATGAGAGTTTTATTTTTTGTAGACTTCTGTGGTAAAGTCCCTATTTATTTTTCCGTTTTTAATATTGTATATATTGCTTGCGAGAATTTCTTTTTCTAGCATTTTTTTTATTGTCCCATTAGATTTATCGTAGAAACTTTTAAAGGAATAAATTTTATTTTTGTTTTTTGATTTTTTAAATATTTCTATGCCTCTTTCGTCACAAGCAAGGACTCTTGTGTAAGGCTCTTCAAAGGATTTTTTTATTTCATCTTTTTTTATGTCTAAGAGAATTTCAAGCATAAGTCTTTTTATCCTTGATTTGCTATGTCTTTTTGAGTGGACTTTTTCTATAAGTTCTTCAAAATTTTTGGAATCTAGATTTTCTAAAATTCTATTTTCTAAGCCCACTTCATAGTCAAAATAATTTTTGAAATTTATTTCTTCTGAAATTATTTTGTATTTAAAGATTTCAAAATAATTTTCTAAATTATTTTCTGGTTTTAGCTCATAATGTGGTATAAAGTTACTTACATCTTCCTTATTATAGCAAAGGCTTCTTATATAAGATGCTGATGCAAATTTGCCAATTGAAAAGTCATCATTGTGGTTTACGTTTTTTCTTTCGATTGAACAGGGCTTTATTCTTGAATTTAATTTTTCTAAACTTTTAATGTACTCAAGTGCCAAGATGTTATTTGGTTTTTTTAAAATTTCCTTTTCTTCTTGAGATAAAAAGTCCATGGCAAGCTCGCGAGATTTTATAAAAGAGTTTCCCTCATCTAAAAATTTTTTTATTTTAAAATCATTTAGGTTTTCCTTAATTTTTTTTAATAAATTTTTTAAAATTATAGAATTATCTTCGCAGCCAAAGTAAAGTCTATGGACAATGCCCATGGAATTTAAAATATTTATGCCACCATGAGCGAATATTTCTGCGTTTGATGTTGAATAGATTAGTGGTAGCTCTAAAACAAGGCTTGCGCCATTATTTACGGCAATTTTTGCCCTTTCAAACTTATTCATTATGGCAGGCTCGCCTCTTTGGACAAAATTCCCAGACATTATGACTACTATATAATCTGAATATTCATTTTTTATTTTTTGAATTTGATATGCGTGACCATTGTGAAAGGGATTGTACTCCGCAATTATAGAAGCAATTTTCATATTTTAAAACTCCAATTATTGACTAATGTCTACATCTGTTATAAACTAATTATTAGTTATTATACTATATTTAATGAATTTTAAAAACATGAGGAGGAAATATGAAGATATTAGTAATTAATTGCGGATCTTCTTCTCTTAAGTATCAATTAATTGATATGGAAACTGAAGAATTGATGGCAAAGGGTTTAGTTGAGAGAATTGGTATTGAAGGCTCAAGAATTAAACATGAAACAATAGATAAAGAAAAGAAAACTATTGAAACTCCAATGCAAGACCACAAAAGAGCTTTGGAACTTGTAATGGAATCTCTAACTAACGAAGAATATGGTGCAATCAAATCACTTGAGGAAATTGACGCAGTAGGTCACAGAGTAGTACACGGTGGCGAAGACTTCGCAAAATCTGTTGTAATTGATGAAAAAGTTTTAAAGGGAATTGAAGACAATGTTGAAATAGCTCCTCTTCACAATCCACCAAACATTATGGGAATTAAGGCTTGTCAAAGACTTCTTCCAAATGTTAAACAAGTTGCAGTATTTGATACAGCTTTCCATCAAACTATGCCTGAAGAAAGCTACATCTATGCACTTCCATACGAATATTATGAAAAATATAAAATTAGAAGATTTGGTTTCCATGGAACTTCCCACAAATACATCACTAATAGAGCAGCCGAAATGCTTGGAAAAGATGTAAATGAAGTTAACTTAATCACTTGTCACCTTGGCAATGGTTCAAGTATTTGTGCAGTAAAAAATGGTAAATCCATTGACACTTCAATGGGCTTTACTCCACTTGAAGGTCTTGCAATGGGAACTAGATGTGGCGATTTAGATCCAGCTATTATCCCATTTATTATGGAAAAAGAAAATCTTTCTACTGAAGAAATTAACACTTTAATCAATAAAAAATCTGGTGTACTTGGAATTTCCGGAGTATCAAGTGACTTTAGAGATATTGAAGTTGCAAGAGATGAAGGAAATAAGAGAGCTAAACTTGCCCTTGATATTTTTGAAAAAAGAGTTCGTGGATACATTGGATCTTATATGACTGAACTTGACCATGTTGATGCAATTGTATTTACAGCAGGTGTTGGCGAAAACTCAATTGAAATGAGAGAATCAATTGTTAATGGATTAAAATCTTTAGGAATTAAAATTGACCCAGAAAGAAATAATGTAAGAGGCGAAGATAAACTTATTTCTGCTGACGATTCTTCAATAAAAATATTTGTAATCCCAACTAATGAAGAGCTTATGATTGCAAGAGATACTAAGGAACTTGTTAACGCATAATTTTGCAATAAGTATTGACATTTAAAAAGTAAAAAGTTATAATAATTTGTATGTATTTTTGAGGTGAGTATATGAAATTAGATCTTAGTGCTTTTTTGTCATCTGATGATATTAGGTTAAACTTTGATGGTAGCCTAAAGGAAAATGACACGGATTTGAGTTTAGAAGATCTAAATCTCATCTATCCAATAGAGTACAATGGATATATTCATGATTTGACAGGGGAATTAGAACTTTGTCTAAATATTTCCTACAAATTTAAAGCAACTTGTGACAGGTGCCTCAAAGAATTTATAAAAGAAAAAGAGACTAGTTACATTGGATACAATTTTAAAGACCTTAGTTTATATGATGATGATTCAGTAGACGAGTATTTTAAAATTAAGGATGATTCCGTAGACCTTTCGGAGATTATTTTCTCACAAATTATTACATCTATTGTTGGGAAAAATTTGTGTAGAGAAGATTGTAAGGGTCTCTGTCCACGTTGTGGCAAGAACCTCAATGAAGGTACTTGCGATTGTGAAAAAGGATCTTCTGAAGAGAAATTTGATCCAAGATTTGGAAAGTTATTAGATTTATTTAAGGATGAGGAGGTGTAGAAATGGCCGTACCTAAGAGAAAAACTTCAAAACAAAGAAAGAATAAGAGAAGAGCATCTTCTTACAGATTAAATAAAGCAACAGTAGTTGAATGTCCTAACTGCCATGAAATGAAATTACCTCATAGAGTTTGTCCATCATGTGGACACTATGCAGGCAAAGAAATTGTTGCAGAAGCTGAATAATTAAGTGAGACTTAGGTCTCACTTTTTTTGTGCGAAAATTTTACTCTATAATATTTCGGATATAATCCAAGATATTATAGAGTTTTTATTATCAAATTTCTTTTAAGAATTAATACTAAAGTTGTGCTATAATAAAAATATGGTAAAGTTAAAAAAAGCTGATATTTTAGTTATTATTTTAATAGTTATTGCTTCTTTTTTAATTTATTTTTTTACAAATAAATTGCCTAAAGAGGATGCAAATCTTGCAAAAAAAGTTGTGATTACTGTTGAT
The DNA here is from genome assembly GCF_050315115.1 of Peptoniphilus sp. SGI.035. Taxonomy (NCBI): domain Bacteria; kingdom Bacillati; phylum Bacillota; class Tissierellia; order Tissierellales; family Peptoniphilaceae; genus Peptoniphilus; species Peptoniphilus sp. SGI.035. Next base: position 134,040 of record NZ_JBNPOJ010000004.1, on the reverse strand, counting down.
GGGAAAGTGTTTAAAGAGATTCCACTAACTAAGGATACAGATGAAAAAATTGATATAAATACTGTTTATGGTAAAAATGAAGTTATAATTGAAAAGGGAGAAGTCCATATGCATGAATCTAATTGCAAAGATAAAATCTGCATAAAAATGGGGAAAATTAGCGTTCCCGGTGATTCAATAATATGTCTTCCCAATAGACTTATTGTTAAGATAGTCTCTGAAAAAAGAAATGACAATGATTTGGATTTGGTTATAAAATGACAAGAAATAAAAAATTAATTTACTTATCGCTACTTAGTGCAATTGGAATTGTCCTTGGGCTATTTGAAAGTGTAATTCCACTTCCAGTTGCAATTCCCGGTGCTAGACTTGGATTGTCAAATATTGTTGTGCTTGTAATCATAGTTTCCATAGGTTATAAGGAGGGCTTTTTTGTTTCTATTTTTAAGACTGTGATCTTAGCTCTTGTTACTGGTGCAGTTTCAAGTTTCTTTTTCTCCATGGGCGGTGCAATTTTAAGTTCAATTTCTATGATAATTTCTCATAAGTTTTTGAAAAAATATTTGTCTTTAATTGGAATTAGTGAAATAGGTTCTTTTTTTCACAATTTAGGTCAAGTATTAGTTGCATCTTACATTATGAAAACTACGGCAATACTAGCATATCTACCATTGCTTGTAATTTTGGGGATTTTTACAGGATATTTTGTTGGGCTTACTTCAATCTATGTAGTCAAAAATACTAATATATCTAAAGAGAGAGGTTGAAATGGAAAAAATTATTTTAGCGTCAAATTCTCCTAGAAGGAGAGAAATTTTATCGAATTTTATAGATTTTGATGTAATTTCTAAAGAAATCAACGAGGTAAAAGACGATTCTTTTTCTCCATGTATAACAGTAACTGCCCTTGCCTTTGAAAAGGGAATTGAAGTCGCAAAGGAACATATTGATAAAATAATTTTATCTGCGGATACTTTGGTTGAATTAAATGGATTGCTCTTAGGCAAACCTAAAAATCGTGAAGAAGCAAGAGAAATGATTAAAAGTTTAAGCGGAAAGACTCATGCTGTCTACACAGGTTATGGGATTTTTAAACTGTCAGAAAAAATTAAATATGTAAGTTATGAAAAGTCCAATGTAAAATTTTATGATTTAAGTGATGATGAAATTGAAAAATATTTAGATACCCTTGAATATAAAGACAAAGCTGGTGCCTATGGCATTCAGGGCAAGGGATCATTATTGGTGGAAAAAATAGAAGGAGATTACTATAATATTGTGGGCTTTCCAATAGGAATGATAAATAGAGATTTAATAAAATTATTTAATTTTAGCTTATGGTGATTTTATGAAAGAAAGAGAAACAGAAAAATACACAATAAAAGAAATGCCAGAAGACGAAAGACCTCAAGAAAAACTAATAAAATTTGGACCAAATTATCTTTCCAATGCTGAACTTTTAGCTCTTATTATAAGAACTGGTACAAATTCAGGCAGTTCGGCAATTGATACTGCTCAAAAAGTTCTTAGAAGTTTAAAATCAGAAAATGATGAAGACGGTTTAAATAGTCTTAAAAATGCAAATTTTTCAAATTTGATGAAAGTAGATGGAATTGGGAAAGCAAAAGCCGCTATGATTATTGCTGCTGTACAACTAGGAATGCGACTTGCTTCTAGTAATTACAATTCAAAGATTAAAATTACATCACCTTCTATTGCAGCAAATTATGTTTTAAGTGAGATGAGCGTTTTAGAAGAAGAACATTTTAGAATTATGACATTAAACACTAAAAAAGAAATAAATTTTGTTAGAGAAATTTCAAAGGGAACTATTAACATGACTATTGTTCATGCGAGGGAAGTTTTTAGAACTGCAATTCTTGACAATGCACATAGTATAATTTTATTACATAATCATCCAACGGGCGACCCAAGCCCTTCAAAGGAAGATATTAATCTTACAAAGAATCTTGTTGAGGCATCAAATATTATTGACATTAAAATTTTGGATCACATAATTATTGGCGACAATAAATATTTTAGTTTTTTAGAAAGGGGACTTATTTAGGAGGTTTTATGAGGATTTGTGCTCTTGGGGACTCCATATTTGAAGGTTATTTAGTTGGAGGAAAGTCTTTAATTTATTATTTATCAGGAAAAGGTTATGATATCGACAATTATAGCGTCAACGGTTTGACAACAGATGAACTTTTATATACTATAAATAATTTAATGAGTTATGACTTATACTTAGTTCACATTGGTCTCAATGATTTTTTCAATGGCAGATCTCTTGAGCATGTATTAAATAATATATACAAAATTATTAAAAAATTAAAAGTCTTAGGAGGAGAGATTTTTGTAATAAGTCCTTATCCTACATCCTTTAAAAATTTAGACGAAGCTTATGAAAGTTTCATTAACTTTAGTTCAGTAAATAAAAATATAGAAAATTTAGACAAAATTTTAAAAGAGAAGGCTGAAGATTTTAAGGTTATTTCCTTTTTTGATTATTCTAAAGAAAATTACATAGAAGAGGATTTAATCGACGGCATTCATCCAAATATAAATCTTAATAAAAAATTATCAAACTACGTAGAGGAAAAATTAAATGGATATATTTGATATTTTAAGTAAAAAAATTAAATATAGAAGATTTTCTAATAGAGAAAAGATTTTATTAATAGTTTTTATTTTATTGTTTTTAGAATTTTTATTTTATAATTTTTTGATAAAAAGAGAAGTACAAAAAATTTCTGAAGTTAATTTCAATGAAAATATTGAAGTTGAAAAACCTATTTATAAATACAATGGACTTGCTGATTTTTCCAATGAAAACTTAGATAAAATTGCTTCTGAAAACAATTTGAGTAAAGATAATTTTACAAAGGATGGAAAGACGGACATTGACACTCTTTTAATTTCTGGAAACGTCAATAATAGCGAGATTAATAAAATTTCTGCCCTCACAAATTATTATGGATATTCAAATATTGAATTAAATAGGATAGATGAAAATTCTTTTTCATATAGATTAAAAGCTGAAAAACCATCTAAAGCAATTTATTATTCAGATCTAAAAAAAGCCTATTTTAATGAAAGTGAGCAAGACAAAAAAATAGAAGCTCAAAATAAAAAGGAAGAAATTAATCCTAAAAAATCAGAAGAAAGTGTAAAGGCTGACCAATTAAAAAATACTAAAATGGCAATGATAAAATCTTCTAAATCAGAAAACATTAGTAAAAAAAGCAAAGATATTGATAATGAAATTAAAGGCAGAGAAGTTTCTTCCTCAAATATTGATATAAATTTAAAACCTGAAAAAGATAAATCCAAATATGTAAATCCAATTTTATTTGATGATTTTAAAACTAAAATTAAAAAAGATAGGGAATATAAATTTATTGTTGACGATAATGTAAAAACAAATTATTATAGCGAGTCTGGCATTACATCATTTTATATAAATTCGGAAAATATTCGCGATATTGTTAAACTTGGTGTAGAAAAACATTGTGATGGGATTTCTCTTTCACTATTTTTTCCCTATGATTCCTGTAAAGAAATAGGAATTATAAATATTTCTGGGGAACAAATTCCCTTTACGGGAGAGATTCATCAAGATGAGTGGTTTAGAATTAATTTATTTGCATACGATATTAGTTACATTTATTTCTTGCCACAAAATAACGAAGATTTATTCTTTTTTGTAAAAGAAGTTGAATATAATGATGAAATCTAAGGGATTTACATTAATTGAGTTAGTTGTATGCATTGGAATTTTATTAATCCTTTTATCTATTGCCAATATTAATCTCAATGTTCGTGACAAAATTGAAGCTAAGGAGCAAATTAAGACCTTGGCTTTAGATATTAAACAATTAAAAAATTATTCCCAAGTTAATAATTGTAGAACTAGTATAGAAATAAAGGATGATGGCTACACAGTTAATTATGGTAAAAAGAGTAAAAGTGTAAAATTTAATAAATTAGTTAAGCTTGAGTCAACAAATATGAGAGTTATTAATTTTACAACTGAGGGAAAGCCATCTTATATTGAAGAAAAAAATTCTGCTGGCACTATTAAATATAGTATAAAGGATAAAAAAGCTGTTAAAATTACAATACAACCAGTTACTGGAAAGGTTAGTTACTATGAATCCGAAAACTAAAAATAAAGGTCATTTGATGATCGAAATATTATTTTCCATAGCCATAATAGGACTCATTGCATCAGCTATTTTGCCAAATATTATAACTCTTATGGAAAACCAAAATCACATAAAGGAAAGAGAATTATTAGTTTATGCGGTGAATTCGAAAATGGAGGAAATAATTGGTGAAGCATACAACAATAAAGATTTGAATTTAAATTTTGATGATGTAGATAGTGAAAATGAGAACTTTATTATTAATGTAACAAAAAATAGAGAGGGCAAATTAAATCATATAATAGTAAGTGGAAAGAGGCGTGATACTGATGAAGAAATTAAGTTTGAGGTTTATCTCGCACAAGGCGGGTTATTCACTAATTGAACTAGTTTTTTCTATTACTATCCTTTTAATTATTTCAATGGTATTAACTTCTATACTTGGAGTTTCACAAAAGGCTTTGAATAAAACATATCTAAATCAAAATGCAAATTCTGAAATGTCTTATGCAATTGAGTACATAAAGGATGAAATAGATAACTGTGATTATTACGCTAAAATTAATGGGAAAATCTATTTTATTAAAAAAGTTGAAGACAAATACAATTACATAAATTACGAGAAAAAAACAAATCAATTATACAGAACATCTAATATAGTTAATTCATTGATGAATAAAGTAAATTCATCAGGTGAGGTTAAGAATGCTTTGACTGGGGAAATAAAAAGTTTTAAAATCTCTGATTGTGGAAATTATTTTAATGTTTACCTTAAATATGGAAATAGAGATAAAATAGATTTTAAAGTAGCAAAGAGGATACAAATTTATGAATAGAAAAGGAAAGGGCTATATTTATATTTTCACAATTATTTTAATTTCACTGCTTGCTCTTTTCTTTTATTTTATTTATTCATATATTTCAAATACATCTTATATAAATCTAAATAGAGTTGAGAAAATTCAATCAAAGTATGTAGCAGAATCTGTTTTAAATATAAAAATTTCTGAAAATAATTTTAATGGAGAATTAAGAAATTTCATATTTTCTAATGAAAAATATATAAAATTAAATTGTGAATTTAAACCAAGTGATACAGAAGTAAAGAATCTTGAACTAAGGAGAAGAGATTATTCAAATAAAAAGGGAATAGATGTAGATTTAGTTGAACTTAATACTGATGTAAAATATAAAAATTCCATAGCAGGTGCTAAGATCATGGCGAATTATATCAATGAAATTTATAAAGAAGAAGATGGAGTTTTAAATTCAGGGAAAGTAAACAAAGATGATTTAGAAAAAATAAAAAATTCCTTCAATGATAATAATTGGTCTAAAGGTGAAATTAAAGTTTTAAATCTTGATGGAGATTTTATCTATGGAACTGAAAAGGGCAAAAAATTTATTTTTGAAGAAGTTGAAGTTTATGATGAAAATCTGAGAGAGAAAGTAAAAAAAAGAAGTCCCCTCTATTTGTTAGATAATGTAGATGTTATTGTTCAAAAAAATGGAACTCTCAATATAGAAACAGACATTAGAGACCAAATTTTATTAATAAATAATAAAGTTTTGTTTAATGATAATGCAATATCTGGTATAATTATTTTAAATAATAATGCAGAAGTTTTTAATAATTGTAAATTAGAGGGATATTTAATAAATTTATACGATAAAAATTCTGGCATAAATGTTAAATATAAACCAAAAGTCTTCGAAAAATTTGGTTCTGTGCTACCTGAATACATAAAATTTCAGCCAAATTCACTTAACTATTATGATATAGAAGACAATACTTAATATGGAGGAAAATATGATAACAGCAGGAGATTTAAGAAAAGGACTTACATTTGAATGGGATGGAGATGTTTGGGTAGTTTTAGACTTCCAACACGTTAAGCCTGGAAAGGGAGCAGCTTTTGTAAGAAGTAAAATTAAATCAGTACTTACTGGTAGTATTAAAGACACAACTTTTAATCCATCAGAAAAATTTGAAAAAGTTGTAATTGAAAATAAAGAAATGCAATACCTATATTCCGATGGAACATTGTATTATTTCATGGATCAAGAAACTTACGAACAAATTCCATTAGAAAAAAGTATGGTAGAAGATGCCCTTAACTTTATTAAAGAAAATGATATGGCAACTATTAATTTTTATAAAGGCAAAGCTTTTAGGGTTACGCCTCAAAATTTTGTTGAATTAGAAGTAACGGAAACTGAACCAGGTGTCAAAGGTGATACATCAAGTGGTGGATCTAAACCAGCTACTGTTGAAACAGGTTTCACTCTTAATGTGCCACTTTTTATAAATACAGGCGACGTTATAAGAATTGACACAAGAGATGGCGAATATATGTCTAGAGTTTAAATTGGAGGAAATATGGAATATTTATTAAAGAGAATATCTTATTTACAAGGTCTTTGTGATGGATATGATTTGGACACAACTACTAATGAAGGTAAAATAATATCTGAACTTGTGGATATTTTAAGTGATGTTATTGATGAGATGAGAGAATCTCGAGAAGAAATCGAAGATTATGTAGACATTATTGAAGAAGATCTAGCAGATTTAGAAGATTATGTATACGAAAATGAAGACATGGATTTCGATTTATACGATGACGATTTTGACTTTGACGATTTAGAAATCTATGATGAAGGTGAAGAAAAAAGCGAAGAAGAATAATTAAATTTTAGAAAGGCGAGGATTTCCTCGTCTTTTTTAAAATATTAATAAATAGGAGAAAATATGATTATAAAAGGTGGAAGAGTAATTGATCCTCTTTCAAAAACTGACGATGTTTTAGATATTAAAATTGAAAAGGGAAAAATAATTGATATTAATAAGAACATAGATACATCAAATATTAGCGAAGAAATAATTGATGCTAGTGGAAAAATTGTAGTTCCAGGATTTATTGACGTTCACGTTCATTTTAGAGATCCTGGTCAAACCTATAAGGAAGATTTGGAGAGTGGAAGTGAAGCAGCAATCGCCGGCGGATTTACCACTGTCATTCAAATGGCAAATACTAGTCCTAAAATCGATAGTAAAGAAAAAATTATTGAACATTATAAAAAAGCAAGAGAACTTCCTTTAAAAGTTTTTACAGTTTCAGCTCTCACAAAAAATTTTGGCGATGTTGAACTTGTCAATATGGAAGAAAATTATAATGCAGGTGCCATTGCTTTTACAGATGACGGAATCCCCAATAGAAATTCTAAATTAATTTTAGAAGCAATGTATCGTGCAAAAAAGTTAGATGCAATAATTTCTTTTCACGAAGAAGATCCAAATTTAATTGCTCAAAATGGAATAAATCATTCAGAAGTTTCAGAAGAACTAAATATTCAGGGATCGCCAACTATTGCAGAAACATCTTTTATAGCAAGAGATGTTGCCATGGCAATTTATTCTGGAGCAAAAATTTCAATCCAACATATTTCAACGGGTTTAGGAGTAGAACTAGTTAAATTTGGAAAATCTATGGGAGCAAATATTTTTGCAGAAGTAACTCCTCACCACATTGCATTAAATGACAGTGCAATTTTAAAATTTGGAAGTTTGGCAAAGATGAATCCACCTCTAAGAAGTGAAAGGGATAGAAAAAGAATAATTGAAGGTATTAAAGAGGGAACAATTGAAATTATAGCAACAGATCATGCACCACATAGCAAGGAAGAGAAAGATTTAGAGCTTACCAAGGCACCATCAGGAATAATTGGGCTTGAAACTTCTTTTTCAATTTGCTATGAAAATTTAGTTCTAAATAATGAAATAAGCCTTATGAAATTAATTGAGCTAATGAGTACAAATCCAGCAAAAATTTATGGATTAGAGGGAGGAGAAATTGCAAAAGATAAAATAGCAGACATAACTATTATTGACCTCAACAGTCATTATAAAATCGAGAAATTCAAATCAAAGTCATCTAATACTCCCTTTGCCAATAAAGTATTAATAGGAGAAGTTCTCTATACCATTTCTGAGGGAAAAGTTGTATACAAAAAATAAATATGTCAAAGTGGATACAATGATAAAGATTTTAACCATTTACTTTAAAATTTAAGGTCTTTGATATATTATTAAAATAAGGAGGTAGTTATGAGAATTTTTAATTATACATTACTTAATTTTAATAGTATTAAAAACACCTTTAAAAGATTTCCATTTACTATTATAAGCGCTATGCTTGCAACAGTGTTTTTGATTATGTCAACTTTTTATGACAAAGGTAATATGTTTATAAATAGAATGGAAGGTTATGGTTTAGTCTTTGTATTTGGAATTTTTCTTTATGCTTTTGTTAGACTTTTTAATGAAGGAATAAGAAATTATTACGACCTAAAAAATTTAAAAAATAACAATCTATTTAAAGTACTTTCCTATGTAATTACCTTGCCAATTTTATATGGAATTTACGAACTTGTTTATAATGAAAGTAAAACATTAGCTAATTATAATAATAATTTTATTTATTTTACATTGATTGCTGCACTTGTTGTAGCATCATCCTTTATTGGAAAATTTAATTACCACAAAGATTATGTAGTTTATGTAGCAAAAATTTTAAAATCTTTTATAATTTCAAATATTTACAGCTTTATTGTATTTATTGGTATAAGTGGAATTATTTTTGCATTAAATAGTTTATTTAGGTTTAATTTTCATTCTTCAGTTTATCTTAGAGTGGCAATTTTTTCTTTTATATTATTTAATGTTGTGACATTTTTTTCTGATTTTCCAAAAGTTAGAGATTCTTTCACAGATTATAAATATCCTAAGGCTTTTAAAATTTTATTAGTTTATATAATTACACCTATTGTAATTATTTATACAGCGATTTTACTTGCATATTTTGTAAAAATTTTAGTGCTTTGGCAAATCCCAAATAATTTAATCGTAAATTTAGTTATTTGGTTTGCAAGTTTTTCAGTAGTATATCTATTTTTCTTGTCCAGAGTGGACTCGATAAAAATTATTAACTATTTTAAAATTATTTTTCCTTTCACACTTTTCCCACTATTGGGTATGATGTTTTTTGCAATTTATTTAAGAATTAGGGAATATGGAATGACAGAAAATAGATACATTGTTATAGCAGCTGGAGTTTGGATTTTTCTTTCTTTGATTTATTATATTTTGTATAGAGAAAATTCAAATATAACAATACCAATTTTTTTATTTGTAATAATTTTAATTACGGGAATAGGACCTGCATCTGCACCAAGCCTCAGCGTAAGATCTCAAAATGCAAGGTTTGAAAAACTTTTAAAAGACAATAAAATGATTGTAGGAGAAGAAATAAAACCAAATTTAAATATTGAAAGTGATGCGAAAAGTCAAATTGTAGATATAGTTAGCTACATGGTAAGAACTGATAGAGTTTCTGAATTAAAACATATGCCAAAGGATTTTAAACTAAATGAAGATAGTTTTACAAAATTATTCGGATTTAGTAACATTATCGAAGATAAAAATAATCTTGGTTATTCTTATACAGACAATTTGCCAAGGGACAATGAACTTAGATTTAATATAGACATTGAAGGTTACAATCATTTGATTTTTGTATATTCTCTTGATGATGTTGTTACATCTGGAGATTATAAATTTGAAAAAACTAATAGAGAAATAAAAATTTATAAAAAAATAGATGAAGATTATAAGAATATTATGACTATAGATTTGGCAAAATTAAAGGATAATTTAAAAGTTTTGAGAAAGACAAAGGACAAAATAGAGTTAGAAGATTTGGCTATAGAAAAAGATGGATACAAAATTTTATTTACAAATATTTATTTTCCTAAGGAAGATAATTTAGAAGATGCCTACATTGAATTTTATCTTTTAACAAAATAAGGAGTGATTATTTGTACTATATAAATTTTGAAAACAATGTTTTTATCGAAGAAGATATTGATTTAAACCCAGTTTTCGATATTTTAAAAATCTATTTAAATAAATGTGATTCCTATCAGATTAAAGTTTTAAAAGAAGATGAAAAATCAAAAAAATTAGTTGAAGAATTTGCTGTTTATTCTGATGAAGATGGATATGAATACATTTTTCAAGGAATAATTGATGAAGACTTTAAAAAGATGATTTTAGATAATTTAATTGGAGAAGTTGCTCTTAATTTTATGGGAATAAATCTCTATAACGATGGGATTTTAAAATTAGAAATTATAAATTATGGCAGCGAAGTCTACATCTATGGTTTTGATGAAAAATCTGTGGTTGAATTTTCTGAAGAACTTGAAAAGATATATGGAATTAAGAATCTAAATGTCTACATGGATGAAAGTTAGAAGGATGATGATGGAGATGACCATCACGAAGATAAACACGATCACGATTGCGGCTGCGAAGATAAGGATGAAAATTCATGCGGTTGCAATGAAAACTGCTCTAAATAATGATAAAAAGAGTCTATCAGATGATAGGCTCTTTTTTGTAAAATAATTATGAAAGTTCTTCTGATATTGCAGAGCTAATTTTAGGAAGGAGTTGTTTTTTTCTTGATAGAAGTCCTTCAGATAAAAATTTGTCGCCAACTAATTCCTTTTCAAATTTTCTCGCAATTGCTTCTTTAAAGCTTCCTGCGATAATTACTTCAGAAACTTCCCTAAATATATCTGTAATCATCAAGATGAAAGTCTCTGTGTCAGATGTTTCAATAAAGTGTTCCATAGTTTCTTTTAATTCTTTTTCCACAGAAGTCGTACTTTCCAAATCCATAGTAAAAATTTGACAGATTCTTATATTTATGCCTTCAACAGAAAAGTTTTTAACATCGGATTTTAAAAGTTCATCGGGTTTTCTACCTTCGAGGCTTGTACCTGCTTTAAACATTTCCATTGCAAATTCATCTACATCAATTGCTGCAATTTTTTTCATTTTATTTAGAATATATTTATCTGTATCAGTAGATGTAGGAGATCTAAATAAAAGTGTGTCGGAAATTATTGCCGCACAAAGAAGACCAGCAACTTCACGAGAAGGCTTTATTCCATTTTCAAAAAACATTTTTGAAACAATTGTTGCAGTCGATCCAACAGGCTCATTTCTAAAATAAATTGGAGAACTTGTAGAGATATTAGCAACTCTGTGGTGATCCACGATTTGCACAATTTCTGCAGAATCAATATCATCAATGGATTGGTTTCTTTCGTTGTGGTCAACTAAAATTATCTTTTTCTTTAAGTTTGAAATTAAGTGATAGCGGGAAATATTTCCAATTACTTTATTTTTATTGTTGAGAACAGGATAGGATCTAAATCTTGATTGTGCCATTTTTTCACGAACGTCGTCAATTAAATCGTCCTTGTGAAATACAACTAGATTACCTCTTGTCATTACATATTCAACGGGAACAGCTTGTGGCAAAATTCTTGCAACCATAAAAGTTGAAAGTCCAGTAGAAATTACCGCAACATTATTTTCCTTTGCAAGTTCTAAAAGTTTATCATCAAGTTTAGTTGAAATTGTAAGAATTAAAAGAGATATGCCCTTTTTAATTACAGCTTCTTGGTCTTTTATATCGTCGCCAACAATTACTATATCATTTTCCTTTATTAAGTCCTGATTTTTTATAGCCTTGACAGCCATTTTACCTGATAGCTTTCTTGGATTTTTTGGCAAATAAAGAACTTTGCCCTTAAGCACATCTAAAATATTTTCAAAGCTTGTGTTACTCCTGCCGATTATTGAGTCATCCCAAATTTCCATATAAGATGATGCAATGTTGGATAAACTTACGATTCCAATAAGATTGTCATCATCGTCTACAACGGGCAAGGAATTGATATTATTTTTTTGAATCAAATCCATTGCTGATGCCATAGAAAGACTTGGATTTACACAATAGGCAGCGTCTATTTCAATATCACGGACTTGTGGCTTGATAGAAGTCTTTAGCCTTGGACTAGCTACGTTAAAATACTTAAGTACAAATTCGGTTTCTTTATTTAAATTGCCAAGCCTAATTGCTTCAGTATTTTCTCCCATTTTATTTTTTAACTCTGCCAAGGCAATGGCAGAACATATACTATCTGTGTCGGGGTTTTTGTGTCCTGTTATATAAATCTTATTTTTCATAATTCCTCCAAATTTCTTAGCTATTATAACACAAATTTATTAAATTATTGTAAATTTATAAAACTTTAGGATATAATTTGTTTGTGATACTATGAATATAATAATTATTGGTGCAGGACCTGCTGGAATGGTTGCTGCTATAAATGCAAAAAATGAAAATAATGATGTTACATTAATTGAAAAAAATGACAGGATTGGGAAAAAATTACTGGCAACTGGCAATGGCAGATGCAATTATACTAACTTAAATTTGTCAGAAGAAAATTATTCTTCTCCAAGTTTTGTTAAATACACCATAAAAGAATTTAATAATCAAGACTTAATAAATTATTTTAAAACTTTAGGGCTTGAATCTACAATTGATGGAAATAGAGTTTATCCAATTACATTGAAGTCAAATTCTGTGCTAAATATTTTTATGTATTGGCTTAATAAAAAGAATATCGACATTAGGACAAACACAGAAGTTTTAGAAATTAAAAAAAATAAAAAGGGTTTTGAAGTACTTACAAATAATGGAATTTTTAAATCAGATGTAGTTATTGCAGCCTTTGGCGCAAAATCCATGCCTGCAAGTGGTTCTGATGGAAGAAGTTTTGAAATTCTAAAAGAGCTAGGTTTAAAAATAACTGAATTAAAGCCGGCACTTACTCAAATAAAATTAGAATCAAAATATTTAAAGCATCTTAAGGGGACTAAAGTAATTGGAAGGGCAAAATTATTTGAGAAAGATAAAAAAATTGATGAAAGATTTGGAGAAATTTTATTCACTGATTATGGAATAAGTGGGCCGCCAATTTTAGATTTGTCAGTGAATATTTCTGAAAATAATTTTATTGAAGTGCCAATAATAAATAATGTTGATGAAAATACAATTGAGATGCTTTATAGCAGATATTATATGTTTCCAGATTTTTCCCTTGAAGAGTACTTAATGGGAATTGTCGATAAAAAATTTATTCACTATATAATTGATTCTTTAAATTTAGACAAAAAAGTTGCAATGAATATGATTCCTATGTCAGATTTTGAAAATATCGTAGAAATTTTATTAAAGTCAAGGTTTAAAGTAATTGGGAGCACAGGTTTTAAAAATTCCCAAGTTACAAGAGGTGGCGTTGATTTAAGCGAAGTAAATCCGTATGACTATTCATGTAAAAAAATTGAGAATTTGTATATTATAGGAGAGGCACTAAATATTGACGGAGACTGCGGTGGTTATAATTTGCAATTTGCATTTTCTTGTGGATATCGACTTGGAAAGATGCTTAGTGAAAAATAATTTGCAATAGAAGTAAATTCAGATTAAAATAATTTTGCAAATAAGATTAATTTTAATGATTCAAATAGATTTGGAGGAAGAATGTTTTACTTACAAAAAAAATTAAAGGAATATGGAAATATTTCTGTTGGAATTGTTGGCTCAGGAATAATGGGCACTTCACTATTTACTTTGTTAAGTCAAAATGAAAATTTTTATCCCATAGTTTTTTCATCAAGAAATAAAGTAACGCTAAAAGCTGCAATAGATTCAGCAAATATAGATAAAGGTGATTATGCTTTTACAGATGACTTGGAAGAAGCAAGGAATCTTTTAAGAGAAAAAAAATACATCGCCACAACAAATAATTTAATTGCCTCAACTCTTGTGGACTGCATAGTTGATTGTACGGGAGACACTGAGACTGGTACAAAATTATCTATTTCGGCAATAGAAAATAATGTGGATATAGTTAGTCTTAATGTTGAGATGGATGCAACTGTTGGACCAATTTTAAAGGTAATGGCAGATGAAAAGGGATTAATTTATTCAGGAACAAAGGGCGATGAACCTGGTGCTATTGTAGAGATTTATGAATTTGCAAAAAATTGTGGGTTTGAGGTTCTAGTTCTCGGAAAGGGGAAAAATAATGAATTAAATAATTATGCGACTCCAGATAGTTTAAGGGACTCTGCAAACAAAAAGGGAATAAGTCCAAGGATGTTAACTTCTTTTGTAGATGGGACTAACACAATGATTGAACTTAATGCTGTATGCAATGCTCTTGGCTTTATTCCAGACATTAGGGGTTGCCATTTTGTAGATACAAGTCCTAAAAAAATTGCCGATGATTACAAATTAAAAGAAGATGGTGGAATTTTAAATTCCTATGGTGTTGTAGACTTTGCAACGGGTATAGCTCCTGGAGTTTTTGTTGTGGTAAGACCAAAATCTAATATTATCGATAAAGAAATGAAATATCTTTCCATGGGAGAAGGCCCAAATTATACAATATATAGACCTTATCATTTGACTAGTATTGAGACAATAGTTTCCATTATTAAAGCTGTGGTATTGAGAGATTCATCTATTGCCCCAATGGGAGAACCTTATGCAGAAACTGTAGCAGTTGCCAAAAGAGATATAAAAAAGGGCGAAAAACTTGACTCTATTGGCGGAGAAATGATTTTTGGAACTTTAGAAACAAAAAAAGATCAATTAGAGGGAAACCATGTGCCAATTGGTATTGTAACAAATGGTGCTTATGCGAAGAGAGATGTAAAAAAGGGAAGTCTAGTTACTTATGATGACATATCTTTAAATGAAGAGTCAGAAATTGTAAAGCTTAGAAAAATACAAGATAAGTATTTTAAAAAGTAAACAAAGATGATATAATATTCAAAATAGGTGATAAAATGAGAATAACACAAGAGACAGATTATGCCTTTAGAATTGTAAGGTACCTGGCTGAAAATGAAGGTACAGTAATTGGAGCACCTCAAATTGCTGAAAGTGAAGGTGTTACTAAAAGATTTACTCTAAGAATTTTGAGAAAATTAAATTTAGCGGGAATTACCGATGCAAAAAGAGGTTCTAAGGGTGGATATTATTTAAAGAAACCAAAAGAAGACATAACACTATACGACATACTTATTGCGATTGATGGTCCTATTGTAATAAATAGGTGTTTACAAAAAGATAGTTATTGTAGCAAAAACAAATCTGGTGATGTTGGAAATTGTAAATTCCACGTTACACTCGCAAAGATTCAATCCAACATTATTAAAATGTTTAAGGATGAAACAATAGACAATTTTATATAAGCTTTGATGAGGACGGTAAATTCTAAAAACTAAGAGAGCAGTTGTTTGGTGTGAAACTGTGTTTTGAAAATTTATAGATCACCTCGGAGCTCAAAGGTCAAAAGCCTTTGCGTATTTGCGTTAAAAAATTAAGTGATAGTTACCTATAATTAGGGTGGTACCGCGGCTAGTTCGTCCCTTCTCGTTTGAGAGGGGACTTTTTTATAAAAAATTAGGAAGAATAAGGAGTTTTAGATGAAAAATTTTAAAGAATTATCTAAGGATAAGGTTAGTGTAAGGGAAGAAAAAATCTCAAAATTTTGGGATGAAATAGATCTTTTACACAAATCTGTAGAATCTAGAAAAGATGGAGAGAATTATATTTTCTATGAAGGACCTCCAACGGCAAATGGCAAGCCAGGAATACATCATGTAATGGCGAGAACTTTAAAGGACTTAACTTGTAGATATCATACAATGCTTGGATATAAAGTTAAGAGAAAAGCTGGTTGGGACACACATGGTCTTCCAGTTGAAATTGAAGTTGAAAAAAAACTTGGACTTCATAATAAACAAGATATTGAATCCTATGGAGTTGAAGATTTTAATAAAAAATGTAAGGAATCTGTTTTTGAATATGAAAAAGAATGGAGAACACTTACTAGAAGAATGGGCTATCTAATAGATTTAGACCATCCATATATTACACTTGAAAATAGTTATATTGAATCAGTTTGGCACATTTTAGACAAGATGTTTAAAGAGGGATTAATTTATGAAGGACATAAAATTGTTCCTTATTGTCCAAGATGTGGAACTGGACTTGCATCTCACGAAGTTGCACAAGGTTATGAAGAAATAAAAACTACTACTGTAACTTGTAAATTCAAATTAAAGGATAAGGATAATGAATATTTCTTAGCATGGACAACTACACCTTGGACACTTCCATCTAACGTAGCCCTTGCTGTAAATCCAAAAGTTGAATATATTAAAGTAAAGCATTCCGACGGAAATATTTATTATGTAGCAAAGTTACTTGCAAAAACAGTTTTCAAAGATGATGAATATGAAGTAATAGAAGAATTTGTCGGCAAAGATTTAGAGTTTATGGAATACGAGCAACTTCTTAAATTTTTAGAACCTGATAAAAAAGCATTTTATGTAATATGTGCTGATTATGTAACTACTGAAGATGGTACAGGTATTGTTCATATTGCGCCTGCTTTTGGTGAAGACGACTACCAAACTGCAAGGGGATATGACCTTCCAATGTTAAAACCAGTGGATGAAGAAGGTAAATTTACTGATACACCATGGAAAGGTCAATTTGTAATAGATGCTGATCATGATGTGATTCATTATCTAATGGACAATGACTTAATGTTTTCAAAACAAAAAGTAGTTCATAATTATCCACACTGTTGGAGATGTCATACTCCATTAATTTATTACGCACACCCATCTTGGTACATTGAAGTTACTAAATTTAAAAATAAATTAATTGAAAACAACAAGGGTGTTAATTGGTTCCCAGATTTTGTGGGTGAAAAGAGATTTGGAAATTGGCTAGAAAATCTAAATGACTGGGCAATTTCAAGGTCAAGATATTGGGGGACACCACTTCCAATTTGGAGATGTGAATGTGGTCATACAGAATCAATTGGTTCAATTGAAGACCTTAGAAAAAAAGCTGTGGAAGATGTTCCAGAAGATATAGAACTTCACAGACCATATGTTGATGATATTCATATAAAATGTCCAAAATGTGGAAAAGAAATGAAAAGGGAACTTGATGTAATCGATGTGTGGTTTGATTCAGGAGCAATGCCTTTTGCACAATGGCATTATCCTTTTGAAAATAAAGATAATTTTGATGAGTTATTCCCAGCAGATTTTATATGTGAAGGAATTGACCAAACTAGAGGTTGGTTCTATTCACTAATTGCAATTTCAACTTATATGACAGGAAAAAGTCCATACAAAAATGTACTTGTAAACGACCTTATCCTTGATAAAGAAGGAAAGAAAATGTCAAAATCAAGAGGAAATACAGTAGCTCCTCTTGAATTATTTGATAAATACGGTGCCGATGTTGTAAGATGGTATCTACTTTATGTATCTCCACCTTGGACTCCAACAAAATTTGATGAGGATGGTCTTCGTGAAATTGAATCAAAATTCTTTAGATCACTTAGAAACACATATAACTTCTTCAGTCTTTATGCCAATACAGATAATATCGATCCTAGAGAACACAAAGTAAGCTATGAAGATTTAGAAGAAATCGATAAATGGTTGCTTTCAAAATATAACAGACTAGTAAAAACTGTAAGAAAAGACATGGAAGTATTTGAACTTACAAAAGTTGTTAGAGAAATTCAAGAATTTGTAATTGAAGATGTTTCAAATTGGTACATTAGAAGAAACAGAAGGAGATTCTGGAAGACTGACAAAGACAATACTAAACTTGCAGTATATAAGACAACTTATGAAGTTTTACTTGGTGTTACAAAACTAATCGCACCAATAGTTCCATTTATCTCTGAAGAATTATTTAAGTCACTTACTGATGAAGAGTCTGTACACTTAGTTGATTATCCAACTTATGATGAAAATATGATCAACGACAAAGTAGAAGAAAAAATGGATTTGGTAAGGGATCTTGTAACATTGGGAAGAGCATCCAGAGAAGAAGCAAAGATTAAAGTTAGACAACCACTTGCAGAAGTTATTATCGACGGGAAGTATAAAGATATTATTGGCGATTTAACTGATTTAATTAAGGAAGAATTAAATGTTAAAGAGGTAAAATTTGAAGATAATCTTTCAGAATATATGGAATTTGAACTTAAACCAAACTTTAGAGTTTGCGGAAGCATTTTAGGTTCAAAAGTAAAAGACTTTGGCAAATATTTAAGGGAAACTAATGCTAAAGAACTTCTTTCAAAATTAAATGAAGGAAATGTAAACATTGAAATTAATGGCGAAGAAATAGAAATCAAGAGAGATTATGTAGAAGTAAAAATCAATGCAAAAGATGGTTTTGATGTTATTATGGAAAATAACCTCTTTGTAATTCTTGACACTGAACTTAATGCTGAACTTCTTAATGAAGGATATGTAAGAGAATTTATATCAAAGATTCAACAACTAAGAAAGAAAAAGGATTTAGACATTTTAGACAATATTAAGATAACTTTTAAATCTGACGAAGAAGTAGAAAAGGCAATAGCAGCTGAAGAAAAATTTATTAAGACAGAAACTTTGGCAACTGAAATAGTTAATTCAGATGTAGATACAGAAGCTGAAAACCTAAATGGACATGAAATAAAAATAGAGATAAAGAGAGTATAAATTTAATTTAAAGGCTTTAGTGAAAAGTAATGACCTTCTCAAGTTGGACTGAAAAACTGACTTGAGGAGGTCAATTTTTTATTAAATCTAGGAAATATTTTTTCGCTAGATGAAATTTATGTGAAACTATTGACAAAAGTAGAAGGTTCAAATATTATAATTAAAGAATATGAATTGACTAATCAATTTTATTCATGTTACATATTTGGAGGTATGAAGTGAGAAACAAAATAGATAATTTAGAGAAGACAGCTGAAGTTTTAAAAGTAATGGCACATCCCATTAGACTTAAAATTATTAAAAATCTAATTGACAATGGTCCATGTAATGTTGGATCTTTACAAGAGAAATTTAATATTCCTCAACCAACTGTTTCTTCCCATCTCGGAAAATTAAAGAGAGCTGGCGTGTTAAACAGTGATAGAAATGGGACTGAAATTTTTTATAAAGTTGACAATAAGTTTATAATAGCTCTTGCAGAAATAATATTTGATTAATCCCCGTAGCGGGGTTTTTTTATGGAGTTTTTATGATTTTAAATAAAATTCAATTAGAGGCAGTTAAATCTATTGATAAAGACGTAACACTAATGGCAGGAGCGGGTACAGGGAAAACAAGAGTATTAACAAGTAGATTTATAAATATTGTAAAAAAATATAATGATCCAAAAAGTATTTTGGCAATTACTTTTACAAAAAAAGCTGCGGAAGAAATGTTAGCAAGAATTTCCAGGGAACTTGTAGAAGAAAATATTGAATTTGAAGAGAAGGATTTAAATGTTATGACAATTCATTCCTTTGCTCTTGAAATAATATCTAATTATTCTTATATTCTTGGAATTAATCCAAATTTTAAAATCTTAGAGGATGCTAAAAGTTTGAAACTATTAGAAGATTCTATAAAGTTAGCCTTAAACAGCAATACGGATGAAAGACTGAAAAAATATCTAATAGATTTTAATACAAATCCCTTTGAGGAAAGAAAAGTTTTCTTTGACCTTTATTTAGATTTTAAAAATAATGATTTAGATTTTGAAGATATTTTAAAGAAGAGTTTAAACTTTTGCAGTTCAAATAAAAATTTTAGTGAATTAGTTTTATTGTTAGATGACTTTAGAAAAGTAAGTGGTAAAAAGTTTCAATATTTTTATGATGAAAATATTGAAGATATTAAAAAATTAGAAACTTATAATCTAGACATTTTAAATTCAATAGAAGAAAATCTTGGATCTGCAAAAAAATATAATGATAAAATTGAAAATATTTTGAATTTAATAAATGAATTAAGAAAAAACCTTGAAATAAAAAATAAAGAGTATTACGAAATTATAATTGAAATTTTAAAAGATATTTACAATATTTATTCAAATAAAAAGAGAGAAATAAATTCTCTTGACTATGACGACATAATCTCTTACACTCATAAGATTTTAAAAAAGGAAAATTGCAAAATAGCTTTGCAAAGAAGGTATTCTTACATATTAGTTGATGAATATCAAGATACAAATGGAATTCAAAATGAAATTATAAATACTTTTCTTACATCAAATTTGTTTATAGTTGGAGATCCAAAGCAATCTATTTATGCCTTTAGGGGCGCAGACCTTTATAGCTATTTTAGCTTTTCAGATGATATAAAGAAACGTGGACTTTCCCTTATAATGAATAAAAATTATAGAAGCGACGGAAATATTATAAATTTCATAAATTCTACTTTTGAAAAGTTAATTGATAATTATGAAGAAATGGAATATGACTTTCAAAATGATGGCGATGTTTATCTATATAATACTGAGGATAATAATGAAAT
Source organism: Peptoniphilus sp. SGI.035 (assembly GCF_050315115.1). Lineage (NCBI taxonomy): Bacteria > Bacillati > Bacillota > Tissierellia > Tissierellales > Peptoniphilaceae > Peptoniphilus > Peptoniphilus sp. SGI.035. The sequence continues at coordinate 113,556 of NZ_JBNPOJ010000004.1, read as the reverse complement.
AAGTGTTGTTGTAGGCGATTTATTAAAAAAATTTAAAGCTAAAGATATTGCGATTTTGTCTAGGAGCAATGCTCAAATTGATGAAATAAGTAAGATACTTACTCTTAAAAATATATCCTTTAACAAGGGTGAAAGAAATTTAGAGGAAGTAGAAGTTTTAAAGGTTACAAAAAATATTTTGTCCACAATTTATAGTCCTGAAGAATTTTTAAATACATTATCTCTCTTTAATTCTCCACTTTTAAAATTTAATTTTAAAGATTTAGTCAAAATATTAAATTTAGAAATTAATAATTTTTCGGATTTAATTCAAATTAAAACTGAAAATAAAAATTTAGATAATTTTATAAAATTTTTAATTTCAGTAAAGAAGAGATCTAAAACACTTTTTTTGGATGAAATAATTGAAGAAATTATGAATTATTTTTATGATTTAGAAACTTTAAGAGAAATAGATTGGGATTATTTATATAAATTTAAAGAGATAGCAAGAGATTTTTCTTCTGAAAACTCAATGGATTACGGAACTTTTGAAAAATATATTTTGACTATTAAATTTGAAGATTTGGAAGATGGAATAAATCTCTTGACAATACACAAATCAAAGGGATTAGAATTTGATGTAGTTGTAATTTCTCACATGGATAGAGGGAAAAAATTAGGACAAAATAAAAAAATAATCGTAGACAAAGATCTAGGTATTGCTATTAAATCTGATTTTTCTGATTACAGGTATAGAGCAGTAAGTGAAAAATTAAGAAAGATTGATAATGAAGAAGAAAAAAGAGTTTTATACGTAGCTATGACTAGAGCCAAAAAGGAGCTTTTACTCTTTGGAAATTTTAAAGATTATAAATCAAACTCCTATTTTGACTTTTTAGATGATGATGTAGAAATAAAAGAATACAAGCTTTCTAAGGATTTAAAAGAAGACCTTCCTTTAAAAAAATATTTGCCTTTAGATTTAAAAATTAATTTTGAGAATAGAATTAGAGAGTATTACACTGTGACGGATTTTATAAATTATAAAAGAAGTCCTATGGATTTTTACAAGAAATATTTTTTGGGAATTGACGAGTATACAATGGGCGATGGAAAGAACAGGGTATTGGATCCAAAAACCTTAGGAAGTATTGTTCATTTATTTGCACAAATCCATTCAAGAAAAGATACAAACATAAATAATATAGATGACTTTTTAAAAGAAATTTTTGATTATTATGAAGAAGAAATAGATGATGATAAATTAAAAATTGCAAGAGAACTTTCCCTAAATTATTTGGAAATGGAAGAAGAAAATATAGTAGAGAAAGAATTATTATTCTATTATGATTTAGAGGGATTTCTAGTTAAGGGATATATTGACCAAGTTATAAAAATAGGCGGAGATTATTATATTGTAGATTTAAAAACTAGTGAAATGGATTTGGACTATATAAAATCTTCTTATGAAAATCAATTAATATTATATTCAGCGATTTATGAAAAATTATACAAAGTTGATGTAAAAGGTGCTTATATTTTTGACCTAAGGGGTAAAAATAAAATAGTTATTGAGACTAATAAGGGAAAAAGTGAAATTATTATGGAAGAATTTTTAGATTACATTAAGTTTTTAAGGTCTCATACTAATTATAGGGATTATTTATAATTTAAGGAGGAAATATGGATTATTCTAAAGAGTATCAAGAAAAATTAATTTCGGCAAAAGATGCTGCTGCAATGGTAAAGGACAATATGTGGATTGACTATGCATGGGGCGCCAGCACTCCTGTTGCCTTTGATAAGGCTCTTGCTGAAAGGCTTGATGAATTAAATGAAATTTATTTAAGGGGTGGTGTACTTCTTTGGGAACCAGAAGTTTTTAAGAAGGACCCTGAAGGAAAAAAAGTTGTATGGAATTCTTGGCACGCAGGTGGACCAGATAGAAATAGAATTAATAAAACACCTGGCGGATTTTATATACCATTAAGATATTCTGAATTGCCAAGATGGTACAGAGAAAACTGTAAAGTTGATATTGCAGTTATAGTAACTCCTCCAATGGATAAACATGGAAATTTTAACTTTGGATTAAGTGCCTCTCATTTAATGGCAGTTATTGAAGCAGCAGACAAAGTAATTATAGAAGTAAATGAAAAAATGATTACTGGACTTGGCGGTTTTGAAAATGAAATTAACATCAAGGATGTTGATTATGTTATTGAAGGCGAAAATCCTGAAATTGCTACTCTACCAAAGGGAAGTTTTGGTGAAGTGGATAGAAAGGTTGCAGAATTAATTGTAGAGGAAATCCCTAATGGAGCAACTCTTCAACTTGGAATTGGTGGAATGCCTAATGCAGTTGGATCACTTATTGCTAATTCTGACTTAAAGGATCTTGGAGTTCATACTGAAATGTATGTTGATGGATTTGTAGAAATGGCAAAGAAGGGTAAACTTTCTGGAGCGAAGAAAAACATCAATAGATTTAGACAAGTTTATGGATTTGCAGCTGGTTCAAAGGAAATGTATGATTACATCGACGGCAATTCAACTTGTATGGCAGCTCCAACTTCATATACAAATGATGCAAGAGTAATTGCTGAACTTGACAATTTTATTTCAATTAATAATGCTGTAAATATTGATTTATTTGGACAAGTAAGTTCTGAATCTTCAGGTTTAAAACATATTTCTGGAGCAGGCGGACAACTTGACTTTGTGCTTGGAGCATATTTATCTAAGGGAGGCAAATCTTTTATCTGTCTATCTTCTAAATTTATGAACAAGAAGACAGGAAAAGAAGAATCAAGGATTGTCCCTAATTTTGAAACTTTCTCAGTAATTACAGCTGCAAGACCAAATACTCACTGGATTGTAACTGAATATGGAAAGTATAACTGCAAGGGTCAAGCAACTTGGCAAAGAGCAGAAGGAATAATTAATCTTGCTGCACCTGAATTTAGAGATGATCTAATTAAGGAAGCAGAAAAGATGAATATTTGGAGAAGAAGTAATAAGAGATAATTTTTAAGTATTTAGCCCTCTAACTTTTATGAGTTAGAGGGTTTTAAATTAAAAAAATTTCACAAAAAAGGTTATTAATTTTCACAATAAAGCCTTATACTTAAGTTCATAATTAAATAAAATGAAAATTGATAAAAAATCTTTGCATAAAACAATAATCTATGATATAGTAAAGAATTTTACTTTTTTAAAAATCTTTGTTATACTAATAATATGGATAATAGGAGGTAAAATATGTTTAATATCGGCGATAAAATTGTATATCCTATGCACGGGGCAGGTGAAATTGTAGCAATAGAAGAAAGGGAAATTCTAGGTAATGTTCACAACTATTACATAATGAAATTACCGATTAATAATTTAAAAGTTATGGTGCCTGTAAAAAACGCTGAAGAAGTTGGAGTTAGAAAAATTTCTGATGTAAAAACTATGGAAAAAGTTTTAGAAACACTTTCTTCAAGTGAAGAAATATCTATGCCAAAGAACTGGAATAGAAGGTATAGATTTAATTTAGATAAAATAAAATCAGGTGATTTAACAGAAATTGCCGATGTAGTAAAATGTCTTGAAAATTTAGATAAACAAAAATCTCTCTCAACAGGAGAGAGGAAAATATTGACAGAAGCAAGACAGATCATCGTTTCAGAGATGGCTCTTGTTTTTGATAAAAAGGTAGAAGAAATCACAAAACTTATTGATGACGCCATATTTGGTTAAGGAGGGATTTTTATTAGCAAGAACCGAAAAATTGTGTCCAAAATTTTTAAAGTGCTATTTACATTGATAGGAGCACTTGTGGGTATTTTTATCGTTTCTCTTATTTCAGACATGAAATTTGTAAAAGATATTGAAAGTCAAAAAGTTATGACAGTAATTTTTACCGTTATTGTAATTTTATTTGCACTTATATTTTTTATACTTTCACCAAAGGTATTCAAAACTTTGGAGGAACTTTTGGCTTTTTGGGAAAGACAAATTCAGACAAAATCTTTTACAGAGATAATACTCGGTGCTGTTGGTCTTATTCTTGGACTAATAATAGCATTTTTAATTTCGCAACCTATTTATAAAATTCCCATACCCTATGTGGGTTCAGTAATTTCTATTTTACTTTATGGGATGCTTGGTTATTTAGGTCTTAATATTGGAATGTCAAATAAGGACACTATTTCAGAAAAGATAAGAGATTTAACTTCTATAGCTGCGAAGAAAACATTTAAGCCAAAGGAAAACATTAAAGCTCGAGAAGGCATTCCAAAAGTGTTAGATACTTCAGTGATAATTGATGGAAGAATACTTGATATTGCAAAAATTGGTTTTATCGAAGGACCTCTTGTAGTACCAGTATTTGTATTAGAAGAACTTCAACATATTGCAGATTCAGCAGATGCACTAAAAAGAAATCGTGGAAGAAGAGGACTTGACACCGTTGCAGAAATTCAAGAATTAAAAAATGTTGAAGTAATAATCTACAATGGAAAAATTGAAGAAATTCCTGAAGTGGATTCAAAACTTTTAAAGCTTGCAACTGACTTAGGCGGTAAAATTGTTACAAATGATTTCAATTTAAATAAAGTTGCAAAAGTTCAAAATTTAGAAGTGTTAAATATTAATGAGCTTGCAAATGCGGTTAAACCACTTTATCTTCCAGGAGAAGAAATGAAAATTTTGATTGTCAAGGAAGGCAAGGAACAAAATCAAGGTCTAGGATATTTAGACGATGGAACAATGATAGTTGTTGAAAATGGAAAGGACCTCATTGGAGAAAGTGTAAATGTAATAGTTACAAGTGCACTTCAAACTTCAGCAGGAAAAATGATTTTTGCAAAATTAAAATATTAAATTTAGAACTCTGTCTATGGCAGAGTTTTTATTTGATAATTGAATATATTGTTCTTTAAAATATCATAAAATGGGTAAATAAAATAGGAAAAAGTAGGTCGGCAAAGAATTTTATTTGAATATAAAAATCTTTTATAATATCATCATAGAATAGTTAGGGGGAATAAAGATGAAATTATTTTTACCCGGTCCTGTGTCTGTTCGCAGCGAAGTTTTAAAGCAATTTGAAAAACCTGTAATAGGACATAGAACTAAGGAAGCATCAGAAATTCAGAAATCAATTATAATAAATATGCAAAAAGTTTTTGGAACTAAGGAATATATTTTAGTTTCAACATCATCAGGAACTGGACTTATGGAAGGTGCAATTAGATCTTGCACAAGGAAGAGAGCATTAATTTGTGCATTAGGTTCCTTTGGAGAACTTTGGCAAAGATTGGGCCTTGAAAATGGAATTGAAACAGATATTTTAAGAGCTGAACCAGGAGAGGCTACTGATCCAAATAAATTAGAAGAAGCTTTAAAGAAAAAGGATTATGATTTTGTTGGCATCACACATAATGAAACTTCTTCTGGTATTTTAAATAATCTTGAAGAACTAAAACCTATTATAGAAAAATATAGTGAAATTATTTGGGCAATTGACACCGTTAGTTCTGCTGGTGGCACTCCAATTGAACAAGATAAATACGGAATTGACATTTCAATTACATCTTCGCAAAAGTGTTTAGGTCTTGTACCTGGACTAAGTTTTGCATCTTTTTCGACAAAGGCAGTAGAAAAGGCAAAGACAATTGAGAATAGAGGACATTATTTTGATTTATTGCTTCTATATAATTATTCAAAAGAAAATAACTTCCAATATCCTTCAACTCCTGCGATTTCAAATATGGTTGCCGCAGAATACCAACTTAATTATATAGTTAATGAAGAGGGTCTTGAAAATAGATTTAATAGACATTTAATAATGTCAAATTATTTTAAGGATTGGGCAAATAAAAATTTTGAAGTTTTTGGAGATAAAAAGTATTTATCGCCAACAATAACTTGTGTTAAGAATACAAAAAATTTAAATTTTGAAAAATTAAATAATGAGTTGCTAAAAAGAGAAATTGTAATTTCTAATGGCTATGGTCCAATGGCAAATAAAACTTTTAGAGTTGGACATATGGGTGATACAACTTTAGAAGATATGAAAGAACTTACAAAAGCATTTGACGAAATATTAAAAAACAACTAAACCATTTAAAAGTATCTTGCATCTTTGCAAGATATTTTTTTGCAAAATTTTTAAAATTAGTTTTACAATTAAGTTTTTGTTACAAATTCAAAAATTCTTTGAGAAAATTAATATATTCCTTTATACTTTTTATGTAAGAGAGGTTGATAAAATGAATAAAAAAAGAATTAGTTTAATAATGGCTGTATTTTTAATGACTATTACTATTAATGTTTTTGCAGCAAATAAATTATTATTCAATGAGCCTATTGCTCCAGGAGTTGTGAGATATAAGTATGAAGTTACTGGAGACAAAAAGAATGCCGTGGTAAATGTTGTTACAGTTGATTTAAATAATCCACACATAAAAATCAACACTGTGGCAGGAGGCGGTACTTATACAAATAAGGCAACTGTCTCACAAATGGCTGATAGAACTAATGCTGTTGCTCTTGTAAATGGAGATTTCTTTACAATGCAGCTTCAAGGTGTGCCACTAGGGGCATCTATAATTGATGGTGATATAAAATCATCTCCGGCAGTTTTAACTGACATATGGTCCTTTGGAATTGATGAAAATAATACTGCCTTTATTGACAGCACAAAATTTATAGGGAGTGTAACAGCCCCCAATGGCAAATCTTATCCAATTGATGGATTAAATAAGACATACTATTGGTATCAACCATCAAAGGAATATTCTCACGAATCAAAAATTCAAATGTATAATTCTTTTTGGTCTTCTAAATCAAGAGGAGATAGCACTGCAGGAGAAGTTCTTCTTTCAGGAGATAATGTCGTGGAACAAATTGTATATAGAAAAAACATCGATATGAAAATTCCTGATGGAAAGAAAATTTTACAAATAAGCGGGGCATCAGAAAAATTTGTACGTGATAATATTAAAGTGGGAGACAAATTAGAAATTAAGACTAATATTGAGCCAAATAGAAATTGGAAGATGATGATTGGTGGTCATGCACTTCTTGTTGAAAATGGTGCAATTAAAAAATATACTAAGGACGTAACTTCAATTGGCGGTGTTAGAGCGAGAACTGCCGTAGGAATAAGTCAGGATGGGAAAACTGTTTATATTGTATCAGCAGAGGGTAAGACTAAAAGATCTTCAGGTATGTCTTTAAATGACTTGTCGCAATTTATGTTAGATCTTGGAGCTTTTAAGGCAATGAATTTAGACGGCGGCGGTTCAACTGCAATGGCTGTTAGAAATTTAGGAGACTTAAATAGAACTAGAGTTACAAATCCAGAAAAAAATGCTGGAGAGAGAAAGGTAGTAAATGGACTTGGAGTTTTCAATACAACTACAAATACAAATATTATTTCGGATGTAAAGTTTGAAAGTGGTTTAGATACAATTGTTGGCGAAACGCTTAATTTAAAATTAAAATCAGCATGGGATGAATTTTTAAATCCTATTGACATAAAAGATAGAACTTATACAATTGCAGATAATTCCAATGGAGCAAATATTTTAAATGGATTGTCATATCTTTCCATGAATCCAGGAAAGTTTAACTTAATTGTTACAACTAATAAAGGTGAAAAAATAAATAAAGAAATTAATGTAGCTGATAAGTCTGCTTACACAAAATTTAATATTAATGCAAAAAATAAAATTATAAAAAGAGGAATGAATCTAAGTCTTGACGCAAATGGAGAATATAATGGTAGGAAAGTAAAAGTTTCTCCAAGAGTTATAAATTACTCCTTTGAGGATATGAAGGCAAGTGTTGATCCAAATAATTTTAATATTAATATTTTAGATTATGGTAGAAATCCAAAGATAATCGCAAAACTTGGCGACAAAACTTCCACACTTTCACTATATGATGAAAATACAAAGTTAATAAAGATGAAAGTAAATGATGTAAATTATAGTATTAATGGTGAAGCAAAAAAAATGGACGCAAAACCATTTATACAGAATGACAGAACCTTAGTCCCACTAAGATTTATTGTTGAAGCTATTGGCGGAGAAGTAAATTGGGATAATGATAATAGAATTGTAATTGTTAATAGCAAGGGAAAAAATTTTGAACTTAAAATTGATTCAAAGACTATAAAAATTAATGGAGAGGACGTAAACATTGATCAAGCAGCAATAATTAAAGGCGACAGGACTTATGTGCCAATTAGATTTATTGCAGAGAACTTGGATATGGTTGTAAATTATATTAATGAAACTCGCGAAATTGAAATATCTTCTTTTGAAGATAAAAATTCGCTAAACAGTGAAATGACAAAAGACGTTAATTCAAATAATGCAGTTAACAATTCGCAAAACAAAGAAAACAATTCAAAAAATAATTTAAATGCAAAAAATAAAATTACAAATAAAAATAATTCTGCGAATACAAAAAATGATAAGCTCAATAATGAGTCAGAAAAAAATTCTAAAAATACTGTAAATTTATTTAACTAGATGAATTTACAAAAATAGGTCTTATAGATGTAGATTTTAAAAATCTATTTCTATAGGATCTTTTTTATAGATGATTAAAAAATAGTAGATAAAATATTTTACGATCTTTACTATGTCTGCCAAATAGATTGAATTTAATTTGATGATATTTCAATAAAAAAGGAACTCAAAGGAGTTCCAATAAATCGTTAATACTAAATTTATTTTTCTAAAATCATTTCGCCAATTTTATATACATCGCCAGCACCCATAGTTACAACAACATCACCCTTTTTGATATTTTCTTTAATGAATTTTACTATGTCTTCAAATCCAGAAATATAAAAGGCATTGTCTCGGTGTTCGGAAATGGCATCTCTTAAAGTTTTTGAGTGAATATCACCATAATCTTTTTCACGTGCTGCATAAATATCTGTAATTATAATTACATCTGACTCGTCAAAGGAGTTGGCAAAGGCATCTAACAAAAGTTTTGTTCTTGTGTAAGTGTGAGGTTGAAAAATTGTGTATAATTTTCCCTTGCAAGCATTTTTAATTGCGTGAATTGATGATTTTATTTCCGTTGGATGATGAGCATAATCGTCCATAACTTTTGTTCCTTTGTAGTAGCCCTTTTCTTCAAGTCTTCTTTCTACACCTTTATAATTTTTAAGCCCGATAATTGCATTTTCAAGTGGAATATTGTTTACATAGGTTGCAGCAATTGCGGCAAGAGAGTTTAATACATTGTGCTTTCCAAGGACTGAAAGCTCAATATGATTTACCTTTTTACCATTTAAATACAAATCATAAATTGGGAAGCCATTTTCGTTAAACTCAATATTTTTTGCCATTAAATCTGCATTATTATTTATTCCAAAAGTAAAGACTTTACAGTTATCAATTGGGAAGAGAGAATTAACATTTTCGTCATCAATATTTAAAATTACATAATTATCTTTATGAAGATTATCAACATAGCCTTTAAAAGTTTTAATTATATGGTCAATATTGTCAAAATAGTCTAAATGATCTTCATCAATATTTAAAACAATTTCTGTAGTAGGAAAATATTTTAAAATATTTGCCTTGTATTCACAAGCCTCTGTCAAAAATAATTTTTCGTCGCCAATTTTAATATTGCCATCAATATCTTTTAATTGACCACCAAGCATAATTGTTGGATTAATTTCTAGGTCTTTTATAATTTCTGTTATCATGGAAGTTGTAGTTGTCTTGCCATGAGTTCCTGATACAGCAATGGAATAATCGTAATTTTTCATTATAGCACCTAAAAATGTAGCTCTATCAACTAGGTCTATTTTTTCTTTTACAGCTGCTATATATTCTTCGTTGTCAAAGGAAATCGCATCAGTAAAAATTACAAGGTCCATATTATAAATATGTTCCTTTTTGTGCTCGTAATATATTGTAGCGCCATTTTTTTCTAATTTTTCTGTATTTATAGAGGGACTTCTGTCGCTTCCATAGACATTATAGCCTTTATAAAGCATGAGCTCTGCAAGTGCAGACATACTTATTCCACCAATTCCTATAAAAAATATATTTTTATAATTACTATTATCTATATTAATTTCAAACAATTTACTTCCTCCAGTTCTTTTTCATTATATCACAAAAATTTTACAAAGAAAAAATAATAAACATTAAAATTAAATAGATTAAAGGAAAAATTTTAATTAAAGCGTTTATTATGTATCTTATTTGTGCTATAATATCATAAAGAAAGAGAGGGATACTTGTATGAACATAACTGATGTAAGACTTCGCAAATTACCAACAGAAGGAAAGCTTAAAGCAATAGTATCTGTAACCTTTGATAACGAATTTGTGCTTCATGATATAAAAATAATAGAAGGAAATGAATCTTTATTTTTAGCAATGCCAAGCAGAAGACTTTCTAATGGAGAGTACAGAGACATTGCTCATCCAATTAATGCCGAAGCAAGAAAAGAATTAGAAGATGTTATTTTTAAAGAATATTATGCTGTAAAAGAAAAATTAGATTCAGAAGAAGCAGAAAAACAAGAAGAAAAAACTGAAGAATAATATAAGAGAGTCTTAGGACTCTCTTTTTATATGCTAAAGAATAGAAAGTTTAACAACCTTTGTACTTATATTTTTAATCCATTTGAGAAACATGGACAAGTTCACCATGTCTGTAATAATATTTTGGCAATCTCCTATTAAGATGTGTGATAAAAGATGTTTCGCAGTCGCCAGAAAATTTACATATATCTCTTACTTTAATTTCTTCATCACCTTGTTTGCCAATTAAAACAACTTCATCACCAATTTTGCAATCAACACCTGTTGCATCTATCATCATTTGATCCATACATATTAAGCCAATTTGTTTACACCTTTTTCCATTTATTAATACTTCTAATTTTTCAGATAAAATTCGAGGAAAGGCATCTGCATATCCAATGGGAAGAGTAACGACTTTTGTATCTTTAGTGCATTTATAAAATCTTTCATAGCCAACAGTTTCGCCGCATTTTACCTTTCTTATAGAAGATATTTCTGCTTTTATTGAAAGTATTTCTTTTAAATTAAACTCCTCTGGAAGTTTTTTGCTGTCAGTATAACCATATTGAATAATACCTGGTCTTACCATATCTAGATCGTATTCTCTGTGATATAAAACAGAAGAAGAATTTGCAATATGTCTATATTTGAAATTATAGCCCTTATCTTCAATTTCTCTTATAAAATTTTTAAAGGAGTTAAACTGCTTTTTTGTAAATTCAGGGTCTGATTCACAAGCTGCAAAGTGTGAAAAAATTCCTTCTACATAAATATTTTTAAGTTGGAAAATTTTTATGACTTCGTCTAAAGAATTTTTATTAGGTATAAAGCCAATCCTAGACATTCCACTATCTACGGCAATATGAATTTTTGCAATTTTATGAATTTGTTTTGCAATAGCATCAAGATTAGTGGCATCGTCAAGTGAATAAAGATTAAGCGTAATATCATTTTTAATTGCATGTTCATAAAGATGCGGTGGAGTGTAGCCAAGAATTAATATATCCGAATTGGGAAATTCTTTCCTAAAAGTCAAAGCTTCTCCTAGAGTTGCCACAGCATAAAATTTTATTCCAAGTTCCATGGATATGTAAGAAAGGGGAACAGCTCCAAGTCTATAAGCATCGCTTTTTACTACACTCATAACTTCAGTATTTTCGCCTACGAGATTTTTAATTTCCTTAATATTATTTTCAAAATTATCTAAGTTTATTTCAATCCAAGCCGGTCTTGTCAAAAAGTCCTTCATTTTATTATCCTTTCAAAACGAGAATTTCTTTTAATATTATAGCATAGTAAGAGGCTTTATAAAAATATTTGTACAAAAAAACTGCCACAAGGGCAGTTTCTCTTAATAATCTTTTTCAACTAGCAAAATATTTAATATTACAGCTACAATAGTTCCACCTGATATACCAGATGAAAAAAGTGCTGAGATTAAACTTGGAAGTTTTGAAACAATGTCAGGTCTCATTGTAATACCAATTCCAACGCCAATTCCTCCGGCAATAATCATAATATTTTTTGTGGAAAATTTTGCCTTGCTAAGTGCTTGCATACCTGAAGCTAAAATTGTACCGAACATAAGAATTCCTGCACCTCCAAGAATAGGTGAAGGCATAATTGAAACTAAAGTGGCAAATTTAGGACAAAAGCTCATTATTATTAATATAAAAGATGAAAAAAGTGCAACTTTTTTTGACGCACATTTTGTAAGTGGGATTAGTCCAACATTTTGACTGAAAGTTTGTGCTGCACCTGAACCAAATACTGGAGATAACATAGAACCAATAGCATCAGCTCTAACTCCACTAGAGATATCTGTATCAGATAGTTCAACTTCACAAACAGTACCAAGAGTTTTCATAACTCCAACAGTTTCTATTATAGTTACAAGATAACCAGCGATAAAGGGAACGACAAATCTCAAATCAAATTTAACTCCAAAAGGAAATAACTCTGGAATTTTTATCCAAGGTGCAGCTGCAACTTGTGAAAAATCTACAAGACCCAATGGAATACAAATAATATAAGAAATTATCATTGCAATAAATACTGATGCGGTAGTCGCAAAACCTCTTCCGTAATGATTTATAAAAATTATGAGTAGAAAAGTAAAGACGGCAATTCCAATAAAAAGCGGATCTCCATAATTTTCTGCACCATATCCTCCGCCAACCCAATCAAAGGCAACGGGCATCATAGTTATTCCAATTAGCGTAATAACAGTTCCAGTAACTACTTCTGGGAAAAATTTTAAAAGTGGTTTAATAAAAAAGCTGAGTATTAATTCTAAAAGTGCACCTAAAATCGTTGCACCAAAGTAACCTGCAAGTCCACCACCCATAGTGTTAATGACAGCATTGGCAGGTGGTACAAAGCCAAAGTCAGTTCCCATAATTGTTGGAAGACCTATACCGACCTTTGCATTGCCTTTAAAAATCCCCTTAGTTTGTATAAAAGAACAAATACCAGATGCAAGTAGTGCAGCAGAAATAAGTATAGAAGTTTCTGCTACATTAGTACCAGCTATGGCTGCAATACTTAGTGGTACAGCGATAATTCCACTAAAAGCAGTCAAAATATTTTGAAATCCAAGCAGTGAGGATTTAAAAAAACTTGGTTTATCATCAACTTCATATTCTAGTTTCATTCCAATGTATTTCTTCACAATAAACTCCTTTTTTAATATAATTATAACAAAAATGATTTTAGCATATAAGTTTTTGACATACAATAAGTATTAGAAAGGAGTAAATATGTATTTATATGTAGCATTAGGCGGAGCATTGGGGTCTTCCTTAAGATATTTTTTATCTAATAATATAAAAAGTGGTGTGGATTTCCCATTTTCAACTTTTATAATAAATGTAATAGGATCTTTTTTGATTGCATTAATTGCCTTTTACGCAGAAAAAAATAAATTAGATTCAAGACTAGTTATATTTATGAAAGTTGGATTTTGTGGAGGATTCACGACTTTTTCTACTTTTGCCTTTGATATATTTAATTTAGAAAATAATGGAAATTTTTTGAATTCAATTTTTTACGCTGCTCTTAGCATAGTTTTTTCTCTTGTTGCAATACATTTTGCAAGGCTTTTAATACTAGGAAGATTTTAATTAGTATTATTTAATAAATTTGTAAGATTTTGTAAGAATATTTGTAATTATTATTTGCTATTATAATTAAACAAGGAGGGATGTAATGGATAGATACAATATTTTAATTGCTGAGGACGACAAGGAAATTGCAAGGTCCATTGGAATTTATCTTAAAAATGAAAATTTTAATATTTTTTATGCATATGATGGTCTTGAAGCTATAAAAATTTTTAGAAATGAAAAAATTGATCTAATAATAATGGATTTAATGATGCCAAATTTATCTGGCGAAGAAGCTATTATTAAGCTAAGGGAAATCTCTGTAGTCCCAATAATTATTTTATCTGCAAAATCAGAGGACACTGACAAAATTTTTGGACTTAATATTGGAGCTGACGATTATATTCAAAAGCCCTTCAATCCAATGGAGCTTATCGCTCGTGTGAAGAGTAATCTTAGAAGATTTTATGCCTATGATTTGAAAAACGATAGAAATTTTATTGAAATAGGAAGCATAAAATTAGATTTAGCACAGAAGATTGCCTATGTAGAGGATAAACCAGTAACGCTAACTTCTATTGAGTTTAAAATTTTGGAACTTCTAATGAAAAATCCAAATATAGTTTTTTCAATTGAAGAAATTTATGAAAGCGTGTGGAATGAACCTGCAATTGAAGCAAAAACTGTAACTGTTCACATTAGGAGAATTAGAGAAAAAATCGAAGTAAATCCAAAGAAGCCAATGTACCTAAAGGTGCAGTGGGGACTTGGATACAAATTTGAAGATTTGAGGCGAAAATAATGAAAAAAAATTCTTACAAACTTAGCTATTATGCTTTAATAATTTTTGCGATATCACTGATTTCTATGTTATTAAGTATGTTTTTATTTTCTATGGGTTCAGATTCCGATTATAGAAAGATAATGACAAAAAATAGAGTCTCTGATACAATAATGCAATCTCTTAACAATTATGATAATAGTTATAAATTTTTTAACTACGCAGTTAAATCATATAAGTTGAAATACTTTAACACAAATGGAGAAGTAATTACAGATCCAAATATTATTGAAGTTCAAAGGAAAAAGGACGATCTTAAGGAAAAGGGACTTGATCCAAAAAAGTATTTAGAAGACTGGATGATAAATCAACCCGAAATAAAATCTGAATATAAAACTTTTTATTTGACTAATGAGTATGAAAAAAATGAATTCGATCCTCTTGAAATTGAATTAGGAGATAATGACTTTTTAATAACGGGATCTGCTTCTAATAACAATGTAAAAATTGATAAAGTTATTAAAAGTAAAAGACTAGAAGAAAGTAATTATAATTTTTTAGATAAGTTTTTTGTAAAACAAATAAATGAAAATATGACAAATATAAATGGACTGTATAATATTAAAAATTTAAAGTTTGCTTATTATGGTTCATTAGATGATGAGGTCATTAATGAAATTGAAAGAGATGTATTTAGAGATCAAGTTCAATTTCAAATTGGAATTAGCATTTTAATTGCAACTATTTTAACTATAATATTTTCAGTTTTCATGAACATGGAAAAGGTTGATGAGAATGAAAATTTGAGAAAAATTTTCAAACTACCTATTGAAATTGTTTTAATTCTCTTTGGAATTCTTTTGGTATGCGGTTTAGCGATTTCTGGTTTAGTACAAGTTTACTATAATTTATATGTTTTTTATTTCTTATATTTGATAGGACTTTTAATTATTTCACTTACAATAAATTATTTTCTAATTTTAATAAAAAGTATATTTAACAAGAATACAGAAAACTATCTTGTCAAAAATTCTTTGATTTACAGAATTTTTACTAGTGCACTTTCACAATTTTCTGAAAATGAAAATATAAGAAAGACTAAGATAAGATTTACAACAGTCTACTTCGGGATATATTTGATCCTTCTAATTTTTGCAAGTCTGTTTTCTTCTTTAGTTGGAGGAACAATAATTCCAATGATATTATTTGGAGTTTTCATTTACATTATTCTTCTTAAAAATATTAATGAAGTTATTAGAATAAATAGGGAGTCAAGTGAAATAGTAAAGGGAAATTATAATCGTGAAATTTCAAAAAATGATGGACTCTATGATGGAATAGTTGATAATTTCAACAATATCAGCACAAATTTAGATAAGGCAATAGAAGAAGCGGTTAAGTCTGAAAGATTAAAGACAGAATTAATTACAAATGTAAGTCACGATTTAAAAACACCACTAACTTCTATAATAAATTATTCAGATTTGCTTTCAAAAGAGGATAATTCAGCAGATGAAATTAAGGAGTATTCAAAAATAATAAATGAAAAGTCAAATAAGTTAAAAGTTTTAATAGAAGATTTATTTGAAGTTTCAAAGGCAACATCAAACAATATTGAGTTAGACAAACAAGAACTTGACTTCAATTCACTTGTGGCACAATCCATTGGTGAATGGGAAGATAAGATTGCTGAAAAAAATATAGAGATAATTTCAAATCTTCCAGAAGAAAAAGTAATGATTGAAATTGACGGACAAAAATTTTCAAGGGTTTTAGATAACTTATTTTCAAATATTTCAAAATACGCCTTGGAGAACTCAAGAGTATATGTAGATCTCTTTAACAATGATGGTATTAAACTAACTATTAAAAATATTTCTAAATATCCTCTAAATATTTCAGCTGAGGATCTAATGGAAAGATTTACTCGTGGTGAAAAATCAAGGACAACTTCAGGCTCAGGTCTTGGACTATCAATAGCTTCATCCTTTGTGAAAGCTCATGGTGCAACTTTTGAAATAGAAATTGATGGAGATTTATTTAAGGTTACCATAGAATTTTAAAATAAAAATTTTAAAAGATATTAATAAATATGCTTAAAAGGATTTTAAATATAAGTGCAGAAGAAAGTTCGGGGGAAAATTATTTCGCCGGACTTTTTTCTATTATTAAAACTTGACAAAAATAAAGCGACGATATATACTCGAGATGAAAATATAAATACTAACAATAATGAACAGGAGGTGAGAAAAATGGAACTATCAAATGGAGAAATAATGGTAATGGAAGTTTTGTGGGAAGGGGAGTGTTTAGATGAAAATGGAGAAATTCAAGCCCTAGAATTATCCAAAGTGTTAAAGGAAAAATATAATCTGGGTAAAACATCTTGCTACACATTTTTTGGCAGGCTCTTAGAAAAGGGAGCAATATCAAGAAGGTATCCGAAATATACAATAAAACCCATAGTCACAAGAGAAGAAGCTTTGCAGAAACAAAGAGAAGAAGCCATAGACAAATTATTTCAAGGTTCTTTTATAAGTTTTTGTAGAGCGTTTTTGAAGGATAAAAAAATAAGCAAAGAAGAAGTTCAAGAGATGAAAAATATAATTAAATATTTTGAAAATGAAGAAAAATGAGAATAAGTTTAGCAAATTCAGAATTTCTATATAAAAGTTTAAAGTCTATTTTAATAATAATTATAATTTTACTTTTTAGAAAGAGATTAAATTTAAAAAGCATTAAAGGTGCCAATACTATGTTATGGACTCTTCTTTTAATATATTTAATATTTCCAAAAGATATATTATTTAGTGTAAAAACCTATGAAGCCTCAAAATTTATAAAGACAATTTTCGCAATCCCAATTTTGATAAACCAAGCAGCAATTTATATAACATATAATTTTCCATCAATATCATGGATTAACAGGATAGTAGGTTCGGGCTTAGTTATTATCTACATAGTATATCAATTTATAAAATTTAAAAAAGTTATAAGTAATTCTGTTGAATTAAAAGATAGGAATTATTTAAATAAATCCCTAAAAAAATTTAATTTAAAAAGAGAAGTAAAACTTTATATAAATGAAAAAATAGATACGCCCATAACCTATGGAATAGTAAAACCAAAAATAATTTTACAAGAAAGTATTTTAAAAGATCAGAAATTATTAGAGCATGTGCTAATACACGAATTAGTTCATGTAGAAAGATATCATATTTTATTAACTCATTTAAAAAATTTAATAATATGTCTTTATTGGTACAATCTCTTTTTAATACTCAGCTTAAAATATTTTGAGAAAGATATTGAGATAAACTGCGACAAAATAGTTATAGAAAAAATAGGAGATACTTTAGAAAATAGGAAAAAATATTGCCAGTCAATGCTTAAATTGGTGGAAAGACAAAGAAAAAATGATAAATTTGTCTTAAATTTAAGTCCAACTAAGGAAAAGATGTTGACAATGAAAAATTGGAAAAAAACAATGTCAGGTACATTTACTTTAATATTTTTATTATTTTTGTACATACCAGTGTTTACCAATGCCATTGAGGTAGACGAAAATCAAGTTATATCTGATACAGAGGGAATAAAAGAAGTTTATGTAAATGTGGACAATAGAGTTGAAGAAATAAGAGATGAAGAGTATAAAAAACTAGATTTATATGAAATCCCAACTAATGGTTTGAGATCAGCTAACATAGATGAAAAAAGAACACTAGCAGGAGCTTCCAGTGATTTTTATACATTTAACATGAGTTCACTTTTTGGAAAAAACCATAATGGATTTACTATAAGAACAAGTGAAATGTATTGTAGAGGCGGTGTAGATTATACAGTTATCATACAAGAAAATGGAAATATAATATATGAATCAAGATACAATCAAGGAGTAAATTTAAAAATCAAAGCTAATAGTGGAAGTAGTTATAAAGTTATTATAATTAATCAGTCTGTAAATCCTTTAACTTATAAAATAAATATAAGTAGTTATGTTAGGTAGGAGGTAAATCTATGAGATATTTGAATCCACAGAGGTATAAGAATGGAGATTAGAAATACTTATAGTAAAGTATTACTAAAACAAAATAGTAAAGATTAAGTAGTTTTAAATTTTAAAACCAATGTAGAAGGGATGAGTTTTATGAATAATTGGAAGAAATGAAAATAATGAATACTTATTTTAAAATTGATAATAGATTTAACAATGCCAGTATTTTCAAATGAAATAGTGCCGGACAATAATCAAGTAATACAAGTTATGTAGGAGGATAATTATGAAGAAATCAATTAGCTTTATATTAGTTTTTGTTATTACATTAATTAATTTTAGTTATGCGTTTACAACAGAATCGAATGAAACTTCTATGGATACACATAAGGAAGAAATATTAAATGATGTATATGAACAATTAAAATTACAAGGAGTAGAAGATCAATTTGATAAATGGGTAAAAGAAGATGTTGAAAGGATATTAGAGAATGATAATTCTGGTAATCAAAAATTACTCAAAAGTCAAAGAAGTTCTAGTAAATATGCTCCTAATGGAGCAGCTGTGAGTTACAAGAATAAATATGCTAATACAGTACATATTTATCTAAATAGAAGACAATCCATTGATTTAAGAAATGGAAGAAAAGATGGATTGGCAGCTGTTGCTGGGGCTTTATCAGTGCCAATAGGAGTAATTTTCACATCAGTTGGTGGATTTATTGGTTTAGCTTCAAGTTTATACTCATTGGAGTCTTGGAATATATCAAAAATAGTTAATAATGGTGGCTGCATAGTATCAGTAACAGCTGAAACAACTCCTGCTGATCCAGACGGAGTTAGAACATTTGGGTATTATATAGAATGGAATAACTTTTATAATATTAATGTAAGCGAAGCTTACGACTATGTAATAAAATGAGAATAGAATTAATACAAATAATTGTAAGAATAATAAATCTTATTATAATTTTACTTTTTATCCCTTTTAAAGAAGAACTAAAGAGACAATTTGATAAAAAATATTATAAGATTATTAACATAGTAATTATGATATTTGCTTTAATGTATGCAAATTTATGCATTATGATTTATAGTGCTCGTTAATAAACCAGCATTGATAAATGGATTGTTTAAAGAAAAGTGATGAAATAATAATACTGGAGACTTATAAAGCAGCGATTTTATCGACATGAAAGTGCAACAGTATATTATATTGTCTTATTCTATTTTGCATTGTTTTAAACTTTTTATATCTCATTATTTATTAATGGGAAAATTTATTAGGTAGGTGATATTTTGAAGAAAGGTTTAGCTATTTTTCTTATTTGTTTGTCATTTTTTGCAGGATTTTTCGTAAATAAAACTATTGCAAAAGAGAATCAAAGTTTGACAAAAACTCAAATGGAAAACATGATTAATCGGAAGATTTCTGATGATGAGTGGAAAAAAATGACTGGAGATGGTGAATTGGAAATGATCGGTGTTGCCGATGGACCTACGCAAATTTATACTGAATCAAATAAATAAGAAAATATAAAAAAGAAGAAAGTTCGGTTGAAATTAATTTCGCCGGACTTTTTTCTTTGCTCAATTTTATCATTGTGATAATATATGACTTAGGATGTGATTTTGTGATTTTAAATGAAATTAGAAATATAATGAAAGAAAAAAATATAGATTTTTATATTATTCCAACTAAGGACCCTCATGGTTCAGAATACCTTCCAGATTATTTTAAGGAATTGGAATTTGTAACGGGATTTACTGGTTCGCAGGGGACGGCAGTTATAACTATGGATGAGGCATATCTTTGGACTGATGGAAGATATTTTATCCAGGCCGCAAGGGAAATCAAAAATTGTGGTTTTGAACTTAAAAAACAAGGTTTAGATGGGGTTTTAAATTACGGCGAGTGGGTTTCAGAAAATATTAAAGACGGAGAAACTCTTGGAATTAATGCAGAATATTTTTCTCATGAAAGTTTTATTTTTTTGTCACAAAAAATAAGGGAAAAAGATGTAAAAATCATCGACATTGATTTAATTGGAGAACTTTGGAAAGATAGATTTCCTCTTCCAAGTGATGATGCCTTTTTACTTGATGTAAAATACGCTGGGAAATCTGCTAATGAAAAAATTTCTGAAATTAGAAAGATTTTAGATAGTAAAAAAGTTGATTTAACCATAGTTTCTTCACTTGTTGATATTGCATGGACACTAAACATTCGTGGAATGGACATAAAGGATACTCCAGTATTAATTTCTTTTATGATTATTGAAAATGACAAAGTTACTTTATTTACAGACAAAACTAAGACAAGAAAAATTGAAAAAGATATTCGTAAAGTAGCTGAATTAAGAGATTATTCTGAATTTTATTATTATTTAAAGAATTATGAATATAAAAAAATTTATTTAGATCCAAACTCTATTAACGAAAGAATTTATAAATCTATTTGCAATAAAAATGAAATAATTTTCGGCAATAACATTTCTGAAAATTTAAAATCAATTAAAAATGATGTTGAAATAAAAAATCTTGAAGAAACTTATATTAGAGATGGAGTTGCATTATTTAAGTACATTTATTGGTTGAAAGAAAATGCAGAAAATAAAATTGGTGAATATGAAGCTGCAATGAAGCTTGACAGTTTTCGCGCTGAAGATCCACTATATATTTCAAATTCTTTTGAGACAATTTCTGCCTATGGAGCAAATGCTGCAATGATGCACTATCATGCAACTAAGGACAATGAATCTATAATTGAGCCTAAAGGTTTTTATCTTGTGGATTCTGGTGGGCAATATTATTCTGGAACAACGGACATAACAAGAACTATTGCCATGGGTGAACTCACAGATGAAGAAATTCATGATTACACTTTAACTTTGAAGAGTCACATAAACTTAATGGATGCAGTTTTCTTAAAGGGGACATATGATTTAGCTTTAGATGGAATTGCAAGATATGCCTTGTGGCAAGAAAGATTAGATTACAAATGTGGCACAGGTCATGGAATTGGGTTTGTGCTTTCAGTTCACGAGGGACCACAGAGGATTTCGCCAAGAGAACTTGCAGTCAGAATGAAAGAGAATATGATTGTATCAAATGAGCCGGGAGTTTATAAAGAAAATAAATATGGTATAAGAATCGAAAATATTATGAGAGTTATCTTCGACTGTAAAACGGTAGATTCGGTATTTAATAAATTTAAGACAATTTCTTTTTGCCCTTTTGAACTAAAGGCAATTGATGTAAATTTACTTACAGATAGGCAATTAGAAGTTTTGAATTCTTATCATAAAGAAGTTTTTGCAAAATTAAGTCCATTTTTTGAGGGAGAAATTTTAGATTATTTAAGAGAGTCAACGAGAGAGGTAATTAGATAATTGATAGATTTAAGAGAAAGGCTTGACAAACTTCCTGATAAACCAGGAGTTTATATAATGAAAAATGAATTAGATGAGATAATTTATGTTGGAAAAGCTAAATCTCTTAGAAAAAGAGTTAGACAGTACTTTGGTTCTTATGGAAAGAGTTCAAAAAAAGTTGCCAGCATGGTCTCAAAAATTCACGATTTTGAGTATATTATTGTTGAAAATGAAGTGGAATCCCTTGTACTTGAGTCAAATTTAATTAAGGATAATCTTCCAAAATACAATATTCTTTTGCGTGATGATAAACAATATCCGTATATCAAGGTAATGCTCAATGAAAGATTTCCTAGAGTTATAAAAACTCGAAGAATATTAAAGGATGGGGCAAAATATTTTGGACCTTATCCAGATGTTTTTGCTGTAAATGGATCAATAGAAACTTTTGAAAGGATTTATCCTCTTAGAACTTGCAACTTAAATCTTGAAAATGTTGAAGAAAAGAGTTACAGACCATGCCTTAATTATTATATTGGAAAATGCCTTGGGCCTTGTATAGGCAATGTAAAGGACGAGGATTACAATATAATGGTTGATGAAGTTTTGAGCTTTTTATCTAGTGCTAATAACAAATTACTAGATAAGCTACACGAAAAGATGATGGATTATTCAAGAAATTTGGATTACGAAAATGCTGCAGACATTCGTGATAGAATTAAAAATTTAGAATATTTAAAGGAAAGACAACTTATAAGTGATCCAGAAGCTCGTGATGATAAAGACATTATTGCTCTTGCAAAAGGGATAGATGAAGTATTAATTCAAATTTTCTTTTTTAGAAAGGGAAAAATTATTGGCAGAGAGCACTATATGATAAGAGATTATTACAATGACAGTTATGATGAAATTTTCTCTTCATTTTTAAAACAATTTTATATTGGAGCAAGTTATATTCCAAAGGAAATTATTATTGAAGATAAACCAATGGATGCTAAAGTTTTAGAAGATTGGCTTTCAGAAAGAAGAGGGAACAAAGTTACAATAACTGTTCCTATAAAGGGCGATAAAAAAGAATTAATTAAAATGGTGAAGAGAAATGCTCTTGATATGATTGAAAAATATGGGGGCAAATATAAAAAGCGTGCAGAATCAAATAAGTTGGCACTTGAAGAAATAAAAAATTTAATTGGACTAAGTGATACTCCAAGACGTATTGAAGCCTACGATATTTCAAATATTTCTGGCGTTGAATCTGTAGGATCCATGGTTGTATTTGAAGCTGGAGATTCTAAAAAAAGTGATTATAGAAAGTTTAGAATTAAAAATGTAATTGGTCCTGATGATTATTCAAGCTTAAAAGAGGTAATAGAGAGAAGATTTACAAGAGGTGTTGAAGAAAAGAAAAGGGATAAGAATACATCTTTTTCAAATTTTCCGGATTTAATAATGATGGACGGCGGCAAAGGTCAGGTAAACGCTGCAAAGGAAATTTTAGATAAACTAAACTTAAACATAGAAATTTGTGGGCTTGTAAAGGATGATTTTCATAGAACCCGTGGAATTATTTACAATAACAAAGAATATAATGTTGATTTAAATTCTAGGGCTTATAAAATGATTTACAAAATCCAAGAAGAAGCTCATAGATTTGCTATAAATTATCATAGAAACTTAAGGTCAAAAGCAATGTTTAAGTCAGAGCTTGACGATATAAAAATGATTGGGCCTAAGCGAAAAGAAAATTTGCTAAAACATTTTAAATCCATTGACAAGATAAAAAATGCAAGCGTGGAAGAACTTTTAGAAGTTGAATCAATGAATGAAAAAAGTGCCAATTCACTTTATGAACATTTTAGGAGAACAAAAAATGGGAGTTAAATTAAAATATATAGTAGATGAATTAGAATTAGAAATTATTCATGAGTCTACTGATTATAAAGAGATTGAAATTAGAAATAGCGACATAAACAGACCAGGATTACAATTATGTGGTTATTATGCAAAATTTGTCAAAGATAGGATTCAGCTTATTGGAACTCAAGAGTGGCATTATATAAATTCCTTAAATGACGAAGAAAAGTATTCCACACTTGAAAGATTATTTAAGTACAATATTCCAGTAGTCGTATTTTCAAGAAATAACTTTATTTTCCCACAAGCAAAAATTTTGGCTAAAAAACATAATGTAACTATAGTTAGAAGTCCAGATACTACTTCAAAAATTTTTAGCAAAATTATTTCTCTAGTTGATGAAGCCTTGGCACCTACTATGAGAATGCATGGAGTTTTGCTCGACATCTCAGGTATAGGTGTACTTATTACGGGGAGAAGTGGAATAGGAAAAAGTGAAACTGCTCTTGATTTAATTTCAAATGGTGCAAGGCTAATTTCTGACGACTCAGTAATTATAAAAAATATAGACAAAAAATTAATAGGAAAATCTCCAGACATTACAAAATATTTTATGGAAATAAGAGGAGTTGGCATTATTGATATTCAAAAAATGTTTGGAATTGGTTTTGTAATGGAAGAAAAGGCAATAGAAGTAGTAGTAAATTTAGAAGATTGGGACGAGTCAAAGGAATATGAAAGGCTTGGACTTGACAATAATTACCAAAATATTTTGGGTATTGATGTAGTTAAGTTTGATATACCAGTAAAACCAGGAAGACATACTGCACTTATTATAGAGGTTGCTACAAAAAACTACAAACAAAAGGAATTGGGATATAATCCAGCATTAGCTCTTAATGAGAGAATGTTAAAAAAAGCAGATTAGATTTAAGAGAGCATATTAGCTCTCTTATTTATTTTTATAAATAATAAATAAAAAAATTTTAAAAAATACATAATTCCACAATATGAAACGGCTTTCACAGTTCGCTGTTTTCAATTATTTAAGCTGATTTATTAATAATATTATTGAAATTTATTAAATTAAGTTCTATAATGTAAACAGTATAGTTAGTTTATATTTATATTATTAATAATGGGAGGATAATATGGCTAAAACATTTAAAACAATGGATGGTAATGAAGCAGCCGCTCATGTAGCCTATGCGTTTTCGGACGTTGCTTGTATTTACCCTATAACTCCATCATCTCCAATGGCTGAGCACATTGATGCTTGGGCTTCTCATGGAAGAAAAAATATTTTTGGACAAGAAGTATTGGTTAAGGAGTTACAATCAGAAGGAGGAGCTGCAGGAGCTGTTCACGGCGCATTACAAGCCGGATCACTTACTTCTACTTACACAGCATCTCAAGGTTTATTACTTATGCTACCTAATATGTATAAGATTGCAGGGGAATTACTTCCAGGAGTATTCCACGTAGCAGCAAGAGCATTAGCATCTCATGCACTATCAATTTTTGGCGATCATCAAGACGTTATGGCAGCAAGAGCATCAGGATTTGCACTTCTTGCATCAGGATCAGTTCAAGAAGCAATGGATTTAGCTGGTGTTGCTCACTTGTCTGCAATTAAAGGTAGAGTTCCTTTTGCTCATTTCTTTGATGGATTTAGAACATCTCACGAAGTGCAAAAGATTGAAGTACTTAATTATGAAGATTTGGAAAAACTTGTTGACAAGGAAGCAATTAAAGAATTTAAGGAAAGAGCTTTAAATCCAAAGGGACCTCAAGTAAGAGGTACTGCTCAAAATCCTGATATTTATTTCCAAGAAATTGAAGCTTCAAACAAATACTATACAAACATAGTTGGTATTACTGAAGATTATATGAAAGAAATTTCTAAGTTAACAGGAAGAGAATATAATTTATTTAACTATTACGGAGCTAAAGACGCTATTAATATTATCGTAGCAATGGGTTCTGTTACAGAAACAATTGAAGAAGTTGTAGATTATCTAAATGCAAGAGGGGAAAAGACAGGGCTTGTTAAAGTTCACTTATACAGACCTTTCTCAATTGAACACTTAATGAAAGCAATTCCAGAAACTGTTGAAAGAATTGCAGTTCTTGATAGAACTAAAGAAAAGGGAGCAGCTGGACAACCTCTATACTTAGACATTAGAGATGCCTTCTATGAATCAGACAAAAAACCACTTATCGTTGGTGGTATTTATGGTCTTGGATCTAAAGACACTAATCCAACAGATATTCTTTCAGTATTCGATAACCTAAAAGAAGATAAACCTAAGAATGACTTCACAGTTGGTATCATTGATGATGTAACTAATAAATCACTTCCAATTAAACAAATAATTACAACTGAACCCGAAGGAACTATTAGATGTAAATTCTGGGGATTTGGATCTGATGGTACTGTTGGTGCAAATAAATCAGCAATTAAAATTATTGGTGATAACACTGATATGTATGCTCAAGGTTACTTTGACTATGACTCCAAAAAATCTGGTGGAGTTACAATGTCTCACTTGAGATTTGGTAAAAATAAAATCACTTCAACTTATTTATTAACTGAAACTGATTTTATTTCTTGTTCAAAACAATCTTATGTATATTCTTATGACCTATTGAGAGGACTTAAAAAAGGCGGCAAATTCTTGCTAAATACTATTTGGAATGAAGAAGAACTTGACGAACATCTTCCGGGTTATATGAAAAAATACATTGCAGACAATGAAATTGAGTTCTATACAATTAATGCTACAAAAATTGCTGCAGAAGTTGGACTTGGCGGAAGAACTAATATGGTAATGCAAGCTGCATTCTTTAACCTTTCCCAAGTACTTCCACTTGACCAAGCTGTTAAACTTCTTAAAGAAGCAATCGTAAAAGATTACGGTGCTAAGGGTGACGATATAGTTAAGATGAACTATGCTGCAGTAGACCGTGGAATAGATGCATTAAAGAAAATCGAAGTAAAAGATTCTTGGAAAAATGCTGATACTACTAAAGACTTTAAAATTAAGGGAGCACCTGACTTTATCAACAATATTCTTATTCCAATGAATAGACAAGAAGGTAACGACCTTCCAGTTTCTACTTTCATTGATATGCCTGATGGAACATTCCCATCTGGAACAAGTCGTTACGAAAAGAGAGGAATTGCTGTAAATGTTCCTCACTGGAAGATTGAAAATTGTATTCAATGTAACCAATGTTCATTAGTATGTCCTCATGCAGTTATAAGACCATTCTTAGCTGATAAAGAAGAAATGGCTAATGCACCTGAAGGATTTGAAACTAAAAAAGCAATAGGAAAGGGACTTGAAAATTATGAATATAGAATGCAAATTTCACCATTAGATTGTACTGGTTGTGGAAATTGTGCTCAAGTTTGTCCTGCTAAAGAAAAAGCACTTGTAATGTCTCCATTTGAAAATGAAATTGATGTACAAGCAGCTAACTGGGAATATGCTTCTGAACATATTAAGTCTAAAGAACGAAATATTGAACCAAACAACTTCAAGAACTCTCAATTCCAAACTCCATATCTTGAATTCTCTGGAGCTTGTGCAGGTTGTGGGGAAACTCCATATGTAAAACTTGTTACTCAATTATTTGGAGATAGAATGAGTATTGCAAATGCAACAGGATGTTCATCAATTTGGGGTGGTTCTGCACCATCAATGCCATATTGTACAGATGATTGTGGAAATGGACCATCTTGGGCTAACTCATTATTCGAAGATAATGCTGAATACGGATATGGTATGGCAGTATCTCAAGAACAAACTAGAAATAGAATTGAAAATCTAATGAAAGAATTTATTGAACTTAATGTAGATAAAGATGCAAATGATGCATTTAATGCGTGGATAGAAGGCAAGGATGATTACAAGACTTCTAAGGCTGCAAGTGCAAATGTATTAAAAGTTCTTGATAAAAAATTCGGAAATGAAAAGGCTGACGATATCATTGAAACATTACAAAGCCTTGAAAGATTCTTAATTAAGAAGAGTCAATGGATTATTGGTGGAGACGGCTGGGCATATGATATTGGATATGGTGGACTAGACCATGTTCTTGCATCAGGTGAAAACATCAATGTATTAGTTCTTGATACTGAAGTATATTCAAACACAGGTGGACAAGCATCTAAGGCAACTCCAACAGCAGCAATTGCACAATTTGCTGCAGCTGGTAAGTTAACTAAGAAGAAAGATCTTGGATTAATGGCTACATCTTATGGTTATGTATATGTTGCACAAATCGCTCTTGGTGCTGACAAGAACCAAGCTTTCAAAGCAATTAAAGAGGCTGAAGCTTATGATGGTCCATCACTAATAATTGCCTACGCACCATGTATAAACCACGGAATTAAAGTTGGAATGGGATTCTCAATAGAAGAAGAAAAGAAAGCTGTAGAAACTGGTTATTGGCATCTATATAGATTCAATCCCGAACTTAAAGCTCAAGGAAAGAATCCATTTATCTTAGATTCTAAAGAACCTACTAAACCTTTCAGAGACTTCTTAGATGGAGAAGTTAGATATACTTCACTTAAGAAATTATTCCCTGAAAGAGCTGAAAAACTTTATGAAATAGCAGAAGAAAATGCTAAAGAAAGATATGCAAGTTATGTAACTCGTTCTGAAGAAGAATAAAATTACAGTATATTTTATAAATTAAACTCGCTTAAGGAAACTTAGGCGAGTTTTTTGTGTAAATTTTATTATATATGTGTTAAACTTTTATAAGTTAGTATTAGAGTTATGTTATTAACGTTGATTTTTTTAAGCTTTTGATATATATTAAAATTATTACTTGGAGGTCTAAATGAGATTAATTTTTGATGTAAATGGCGGAGATAATAAATACGAAATTATAAAGGGAGCAATTGAAGTTGCTAATGAATTCGATACAGATATTATTTTAGTTGGTAGGAAAGATTTTATTGAAGAGAATCTTCAAAAGCTTGATTACAATAAAGACAAGATTGAAATAGTTTATGCAGAAGAAAACATTGAAAATAATGAAGACCCTGCTTTCGCACTTAGACGCAAGAAAGATTCTTCTATTGCAGTTGCAATGAAATTATTAAAAGATAAGAAAGCTGATGCATTAATATCTGCTGGTAGCACAGGAGCACTTCTTGCAGGTGGACTTTTTATAGTTGGAAGGATCAAGGGAATAAAAAGAGCTGTTCTTCCAACAATTATTCCAGGGATAAAATCAAATACAATGATAATTGATTCAGGAGCAAACATGGATACAAATCCTGATCTTCTACTAGAATTCGCGATGCTGGGAGAAACTTTTTTAAGAGAATATTATAAAATAGATTCTCCAAAAGTTGGTCTTTTAAATATAGGTGTTGAAGAAGGCAAGGGAAATTCTCTTTATAAAGAAACTTATACAAAGCTAAAAGATAGTGATATAAATTTTGTGGGAAATATTGAAGCAAGAAATATTATGAATAATGAAGCAGATCTTGTTGTATGTGATGGTTTTGACGGAAATATTTTATTAAAATCAATTGAAGGTGTAATTGATTTTGCTGTTAAAAATGTTTTTCATAGTATTCAAAAATCTAAACTAGATGATGAAAGTAAAAGTGCTTTTACAAAATTTTTAATGAATGAATTTAAAAATCTAGATGCGAAAGAAGTTGGCGGCACAATTCTTTTAGGAATTGATGGAAACATTATTAAAGCTCATGGGAATTCTGATAGCAGAGCAATAAAAAATGCTGCAAAATATGCTATAAATATAGTAGAATCTAATGTAGTTAATAAAATAAAGGATAAGGTGGAAGAAAAATGAAAGAAAGAATTCTAGAAATTATTGCTGAACAATTTAACATTGATGTAAATGAACTTAATGAAGATATGAATTTTCAAGATGATCTTAATGCTGATTCCATTGAACTTGTTGAATTAGTTATGACAATTGAAGAGGAATTTGAGATAGAGGTTTCTGAAGAAGATTTAGAAAAATTAAAAACTATTGGCGATGTAATCGACTATGTAGAAGATTTGGATCAGTGATTTTATGTCCAAGGACAGTCTAAAATATCTTGAAAAAAAATTAAATTATAATTTTAAAAATAGAGAACTTTTAGAAAGGGCTTTGACTCACAGTTCTTTTATCAATGAAAATAATATGAAGTTCTACGAATGCAATGAAAGACTTGAATACTTAGGAGATGCAGTTTTAGGACTAGTCATTGGAGAATATTTTTACAAAAATTTTCCTGAAGATAGGGAAGGTTCTCTTACAAAAATGAGAGCTGAATCTGTTAATGAAAAAGTTTTGTTTTATATTTCTAAGAAACTAAATCTTGGTGATGCTATAAAATTTGGCAAGGGAGAAATAAAAAGCGGTGGAAGAAACAGGGAGTCAACTTCTGCTGATGCTCTTGAAGCTTTAATTGGTGCAATTTATTTAGATTCAAATTTTGAAAATACTAAAAAGATTATTTTATATTTATTTCAAGATTTTTTAGAAAAAGATAGCTACAAATTATTTAATATAGATTTTAAAACTAAATTTCAAGAAGAAGTTCAAAAATCAGGCAAAAAAGCAGAATATAAATTAGTGGGAGAAGAAGGTCCTGATAATGACAAAACTTTTTTTACAGAATTGTATGTAGATGAAGTTTTAGTTGGAAACGGCAAAGGAAAATCTAAGAAAGAGTCACAACAAGAGGCTGCAAGAGATGCATTTAAGAGGAGTGGAAAAATTGTCTAAGAGAAATATTATACCAATTTTTATTCCACACTATGGATGCCCTAATGATTGTGTTTTTTGTAACCAAAGAAAAATTACGGGAATGTCTACAGATATTTCAAATAGTGATGTTGAAAATACTATTTTGGAATATCTTTCTTATTTTAAGAGGAAAGATAATGTTGAAGTTGCATTTTACGGAGGAAGTTTTACAGCGATTCCAATTGAAAAACAATCAGAGTTTTTAGAAATTGCACATAAATATAAAGAAAGAGGCCTTGTAAAATTCATTAGACTTTCTACAAGACCAGATGCAATTGATGATGGAATACTTAAAAATTTAAAAAAATATGGTGTAGATATTATTGAACTTGGAGTACAAAGTCTTGACCCAGAAGTTTTAAAACTTTCAAATAGAGGTCATAATGTAGAATGTGTTTATACATCTTCAAAATTAATTAAGAAGTATAAATTTTTGCTTGGACTGCAACAAATGGTGGGTCTTCCTGGCGATAATTTAGAAAAATCTATTTTTACAGCAAGGGAATTTGTAAAATTAGATCCCTATTGTGTTAGAGTTTATCCAACTCTTGTAATTAAAGAAACGACACTTTATAAAAAATTAAAAGAAGGTAAGTATGAAGCTCTTGATTTAAAATCTTCAATTAAATATGTTGCAGACATTCTTGATGTTTTTTATAAAAACAATATTAATGTAATAAGGGTTGGGCTTCAGCCAACTGATAATATTAATTATGATGGAGATGTAGTTGCAGGAGCATTTCATCCAGCATATAGACAGTTAGTTGAGTCTTTTTATTTCAAATGTGCATTAATAAATTATTTTAAAGAATCAAAAAATATTAAGGATGAGATTTTAATATATGCAAGTGGGAGAAATATTTCAAATATTTGTGGACAAAAATCAAAAAATAAAAATGAGATAATGAAAAAACTTGGAATTTCAAAAATAAAGCTTCAAGAAAAAAGCCTTGGCTATTTTGAAGTGGAAGTTCATGGAAAATTCATCGAATTTATTGATGTAAGAGATTATTATAGGTGAGTAGATGTTTTTAAAATCAGTTACTATGCAAGGATTTAAATCTTTTGCAAATAGAACAAAAATTGAATTAGATAAGACTACTACAGCAATAGTGGGACCTAATGGAAGTGGAAAGAGCAATATAAATGATGCTATTACATGGGTGTTGGGAGAGACTTCAGTTAAAAATCTTCGTGGAAATAAAATGGAAGATGTGATTTTTTCTGGAACGGATACAAAAAAACCACTTGGCCTTTGTGAAGTTACAATTGTTTTTGATAATAGCGACAAATCTTTAAACTTGCCCTTTAATGAAGTTTCTATTACAAGAAGAATGTATAGATCTCTTGAGAGTGAATTTTTAATAAATAATAAAAAGTGCAGACTTAAAGATATCAAAGAGCTTTTTATGGACACTGGTATTGGAAAAGATGGCTATTCTGTAATAGGACAAGGGAAAATTGAGTCTGTTTTGAGTTCAAAGCCTGAAGATAGAAGAAATATTTTCGAAGAGGCTGCTGGTATTTCCAAATATAAGTATAAAAAAGTTCAATCTACTAATAAACTTTTAAAAACTGAAGAAAATTTAGTTAGAATTGAAGATATTTTATCAGAAATTGAACTTCAAGAAGAAAATTTAAGAGTACAAGCAGAAAAAGCCGAAGCGTACTTAAAAGATTACGAAATTTTAAAGATAAATGACATAAACTTTTCTTGTAAAGAGATAAAAAAAATAGAAGAAGAAAAAAAAGAATTAGAAAAAAATTCTGAAAATTTAAAAAATGATTCTGAGATAATTTCTTTAGAGCGTGATAAATTATCTAATGAACTGGAACCACTACAAAATGAAATATTAGAAATTTCAAACAAAAGCAGTAATTCCAATGAATTATTAAATCAGCAAAAAGAAGAATACGATAAACTATATTTAGATATAAATCTACAAAGTGAAAAAATAAATTCACTAAGGAAGGATTCCCAGAGAATTGACTTAGAAAATGAGTCTCTAAATAAAAATATTATTTTGTTTAACGAGAATTTAGAAAGTTTAGCAAAGGACGAAGAGATTTTAAAAAATTCTAAAGATGAAATTACAAAAAAATTAGATGAAAAAAGTAAGATTATCGTAGAATTAGAAGAAGAATTTAAAAATTTAGAAGAGATTGGAAATTTAAATTTTGAAAATAAAAATAAAATAAAAAATGAAATTGAAAATATAAAATTCAAAAATGAAACTTTAAAGGATATTATTGAGGAAAAAAATAATAGAAAGTTAAATTTAGAAAAAAATATTGAGAGTCTAAAACTTAATGAATCTGAATTTGAAAGGCTTATTGAAAAAGAGTTGAAGGAAGTCAACAGATTAAAGAGTATTCTTGAAAAAGATAGTTTAGAGTTTCAACAAACTGAAGAAAGGATAGAAAAACTTAAAGAAAACAATAAAAACCTCAAAGATAATTTGATTTTAAAAAACAATAATTTAAATGAAGTAATGGCTAGATTAAAAATACTGGAAAACATGGAATCAAATTATGAAGGATATAATAGAACTGTAAAATCCTTTATGAATTTTTCTTCAAGAAATAATATTTTTAAAGATACATTATATGGACCTGTTGCGGAAAAATTTTCTGTGGAGAAAAATTATGAAAAGGCGATCTCCGTAGCACTTGGATCAATGGCTCAAAATATTATTGTATCTTCAACTAAAGAAACATCAGAGATGCTAAAAATACTTGAAAAAAATAAAATGGGAAGAGCAACTTTTTTGCCTCTTGATAGAGTAAATGGCAACAAGGTAAAGATAAACACATCTGAAGATGGAATAATTGGTATTGCATGTGATTTAATAAAATTTGATGATTTATTTAGTGGAATATTTTATAACTTACTTGGCAGAGTTATTATTGCTGATAATTTTAAAAATGCTAGCAATATTTCAAAAAAATATAAATTAAAGGTAGTAACTCTAAAGGGTGAAGTTTTTAATCCTTCTGGAGCAATAACTGGCGGTAGTTTAAATACTTATAATAGTAGTTTTATTTTGCGTAAAAATGAAATCACTGAATTGCAGACTAAATCAAGGGAAATAAATTATGAAATTAAAAAAATTGAAAAAGATAAAGACAAAGTTGAAAAGGATATTTTTGATTTAAATAGTTTAGCAAATGAATATTTAGAAAAGCAAAAATCCTACAACTTAAAAATATCAGATATTGAAAAAAACATATACAAAAACAAAAATGATAAAGATTTAAATACAAATTATTTAAATAAATATGAAAAAGAGAGAGAGGATTTAGAAGAAAACATTAAACTTGATTTCTCAAATTTGAACAAAAATATTTTAGAAATTGAAAATAAAAATAAAATTTTAGATAATTTATTACTTGAAGTAGATAGTGATGCAAAACTTTCTGATTT
The DNA here is from genome assembly GCF_050315115.1 of Peptoniphilus sp. SGI.035. NCBI lineage: Bacteria > Bacillati > Bacillota > Tissierellia > Tissierellales > Peptoniphilaceae > Peptoniphilus > Peptoniphilus sp. SGI.035. Next base: position 79,689 of record NZ_JBNPOJ010000004.1, on the reverse strand, counting down.
GTCAAAAGAAATTGAAATATTAAAGAATGAAAAAATTGATATTCAACTTTTAGAAAAAGAAAATCACGAGAAATTACTTTATAATAATAGAGAAAGAGAAAGAATTAATTCTGAAATTTTTAACATTGAAGAAAAATTAAAAAATAATAAAAATTCCCTAGATGATGCAAATACAAATATTGACCTAAAAGCTAATTCAAATGAAGAAAATAAAATTAAACTATTTAATTTAAGTGAATCTATTGAAAATCTTAAAATTTCTATAAACAATTATAAGGAACTTTTGGAAGAAAAAAACAAAATTTATTTATGCAAAAAAGACAAATTAAGTGAGTTAAAAGAAAAATTACTGATTATTAATTCTGAGTTAGAAAAAATTAATTTAAAAGTTGATATAAATAAAAATAAAATATTAAATGAAACTATAAGGTTAAATGAAGAATATAATATAGATGATTATAATGAGTACGTCGACGAAAGTCTTTCTGACGTAAAGGAAAGTTTTATAAAAAAACTTAAAAAAAAGGTAAGAGACTATGGTGAGGTAAATATTTCATCTATTGAGGAACACAAGATTGTTAAGGAAAGGCTTGATTTTTATACTACTCAAAGGGACGACCTTATTAAGTCAAAAGAAGAAATAAAATCTATTTTAAGTAAATTAGATTATGAAATGAAGAAAATATTTAGCGAAGCTATGAATGAAATTTCTACAAACTTTGCCGAAATATTTAAAATTTTATTTAATGGAGGTCGTGCTGAAATAAACATTGAAGGTGATTTGCTAAATTCTGGAATAGAAATCAAAGCTTCACCTCCAGGAAAGAGACTTCAGTCCCTTTCACTTCTTTCAGGTGGAGAAAAATCCCTTACTGCTGTGGCGCTTTTATTTGCCTTGTTAAAGTATAGACCTGCATCTTTTTGCATTCTTGATGAAATTGATGCGGCTTTAGACGATGCAAATATCAAAAGATATGCTGATTATCTTTTAACTCTGGATGGAATTCAATTTATAATTATAACCCACAGAAAACTTACAATGGAGATTGCAAAGACTATGTATGGTGTTACAATGGAAGAAAAGGGAATTAGTAAATTATACTCTGTAAAATTAAAGGATTAGGTGAAAATTATGTTTGATTGGTTAAAGGATAAATTTAAGAAAAAAGAAACTGATATTAAAGAAGAAATTCAAGAAACTGAAGAAAAAGTTTCTGAAAATATAATTTCAGATGATGACGCAAATAAAGTCATTGCTAGAGACTTAGAAAAAAGTTTTGTTTTAGATAAAGATGTTAAAGACATTGAGGAAAAATCTGCTAGCGATGAAAAAATCAGCGAAGATTTATCTGAAAAAATTTTTGAAGAAGAAAAATCTCATGAAGAAGAAAATAATGAATCTTTAGAAATAGAAAAAGAAGAAGCTGAAGAAAATATATTTGAAGATTTAAAAGATAATTTAGATACTAATAAAGAAAAGATTGAAAATGTAGAAGTTGAAGAAAAACCTAAGAAAAATAAAAAAGAAATAAATTCTTATGAAAAACCTGAATTTGATGAAGAAATAGTAAAAGAAGATTTAGGCCAAGAAGAAACAATAGAAGAAGAACTTATAGAAGAACCTAAAAAAATTTCACTTTTCCAAAGACTAAAAGAAGGTCTAGATAAAACTAGAAAAGAAGTTGGAATAAAAATCAACACAGTAATCGGAGCTTATGTAAAAATAGATGATGAAATGTTGGAAGACTTAGAAGATATTTTAATTTCGGCAGATGTTGGGATGGAAACTACAATGAAGTTAATTGACAACTTGCGTGAAACAATTATAAGAGAAAAAATTAAAGATCCTAAAGAAGTTAAACCTCTTTTAATGGAAGAGGCAAAAAAATTGATGAATCCAGAATTAAATACAAAAATAATTTCTGAATCACCAGTTATAATTTTAGTTGTTGGAGTAAATGGTGTAGGAAAGACAACAACAATTGGCAAACTTTCACAAAGATTTAAAGGGGAAAATAAATCTGTTTTAGTTTGTGCAGCAGATACCTTTAGAGCAGCAGCCATTGATCAACTAAAAGAATGGGGAAATAGGGCAAATGTTGATGTAATTAGTCACGATGAAGGATCTGATCCTGCAGCAGTTGTTTTTGATGCGATTGAAGCAGCAAAAGCTAGAAAAACAGACGTACTGATTGTGGATACAGCGGGAAGACTTCACAATAAATCAAATCTAATGAAGGAATTAGAAAAGATCAATAGAATTATAACTAATAAATACCCCGAAGCAAATCGTGAAAATTTATTAGTACTTGATTCAACAACTGGTCAAAATGCCATTAATCAAGCGAAAACTTTTAAGGAAGTTACTGATGTTACTGCAATTGCACTAACTAAACTTGACGGAACTGCAAAGGGCGGAGTTGTCATTGCACTTCAATCAGAACTTGGAATTCCAATTAAACTTATTGGAGTTGGTGAAGGCATAGACGACCTTCAAGATTTTAATATTGATACATTTTTAGAAACAATTTTTGGTTAAAAATATTTATTAAAGTAGGATTTTCCTACTTTTTTTTACGAAAAATTTTATTTCCAAATATAAAAAATTATAACAATAATTTTAAGTGTGAATTTTAACAATTTAACATTTAAGGACTACTTATTCATTTAAGTTAAACTTTTAGTAATAAATTATTATCAAATAAAGGTATTTCCATTTATAAAAAATAATTAAAAAAAGTAAAAAATGTTATTGACATATTTGAAGGTATTAGCTAAAATAATAAAGGTCAAGTAAAAAGGTTGACCAGGCTAGAGAATGGTGATAAAATGAACGAAAAATTTTTTAGGATGAACAACTTACTTGATTTTTATGGAAATCTTCTTACTGAAAAGCAAAGAAAAGCCGCATTTATGTATTATGTCTATGACTGCACAATAAACGAGATATCGTCAGAACTCAATATCTCAAAACAAGCGGTTTTTGATAATTTAAAAAGGGCAGAAAATAATTTAGAAGACTTTGAAAAAAAACTTGAATTAATAAAAAATGCAAAAAAAGAAGAAGATAACAAAGAAATAAAAAGAAGAGAAATTGAAACTATATTAGAAAGTATAGAAAAAGATTCTTTAAATGAAAATAACAATATGAAGTTTAAAGAGCTAAGAAAAATACTTTTTGACTAGGAGGTGAATTTTTGGTATTCGAAAGTTTATCTGATAAATTGCAAAGTACTTTGCAAAAATTAACAGGAAAAGGTAGATTATCCGAAAAAGATATTGACGCAGCTATGCGTGAAGTAAAACTTGCACTTCTTGAGGCTGATGTAAATTTTAAAGTTGTTAAAGACTTTGTGAAAACAGTTAAAGAGAGAGCTTTGGGAAAAGAAGTTTTAGAATCTCTTACTCCAGGCCAACAAGTTATTAAAATTGTAAATGAAGAACTCACAAGTTTAATGGGGACTAACGAAGTTAAAATTGACTTTTCAAAAAAGCCTACAGTTATAATGATGTGTGGACTTCAAGGTGCAGGTAAAACTACTACGAGTGGTAAACTTGCAAATAAATTAAAGAAAGACGGTAAAAGACCTCTTTTAGTTGCTTGTGATATTTATAGACCAGCAGCTATAAAACAGCTTCAAGTTGTTGGTAAATCAGTTGACACTCCAGTTTTCACAATGGGAGATAAGATTTCTCCAGTAGATATTTCTAAAGCAGCTCTTGAGCATGCTAAGAAAAATGGAAATGATGTAGTTATCATAGATACAGCTGGTAGGCTTCACATTGACGAAAAGCTAATGAAGGAGCTTCAAGATATTCATGAGGCACTTGAGCCTTCAGAAGTTCTTCTTGTGCTTGATGCAATGACTGGTCAAGATGCAGTAAATGTTGCCGACAAGTTTGACGATATGTTAAAGTTAACAGGTGTAATACTTACTAAACTTGATGGCGATGCTAGAGGTGGTGCTGCTCTATCAATTAGATCTGTTACTGATGTTCCTATTAAATTTATTGCCAGTGGTGAAAAGATGGATAATATTGAAGTCTTCCACCCAGATAGAATGGCTTCAAGAATACTTGGAATGGGAGATGTGCTCTCCTTAATTGAAAAAGCACAATCAGCTGTGGATGAAAAAAAAGCAAAAGAACTTGAAGAAAAACTTAGAAAGTCAACTTTTACTTTTGAAGACTTTTTAGATCAAATGCAGCAAATGAAGAATATGGGGCCACTTGAGGACATTATAGGAATGATACCTGGTATGAATAGTAAGGCTTTAAAGGGTATTAGCTTACCTGACAATGAATTTGCAAAAGTTGAGGCAATGATTCTTTCTATGACAAAAAAGGAAAGACAAAAGCCTGAAATCATAGATTCATCAAGAAGAAAAAGAATTGCAAAGGGTTCTGGAACTAGTCCAGCAGATGTGAATAAACTTATAAAACAGTTTAAAGACATGAGAAAGATGATGAAACAATTTGGAAATATGTCCAAAAGTATGGGAAAGAGAAAGTTTAAATTACCTTTTTCCTTTTAATGTGCTTATATATTTTAATATATAAATTTTATTGTGGAGGTGAATAATTTGGCAGTTAAAATTAGACTTAGAAGAATGGGTACAAAGAAAAAACCCTTTTATAGAATAGTTGTAGCAGACTCTAGAAGTCCTAGAGATGGAAAATTCATCGAGGAGATTGGTTACTATAACCCACTAACAACTCCTAAAAAAGTTGTTGTAGACTCAGAAAAAGCAAATAATTGGATCAAAAATGGTGCAAAACCTACTGATACAGTTGACAGACTTTTCAGAGAAAATTCAGTATATAATGCTGGTGCAAACTCAAATAATACAGCAGAAGCAAGTGAATCAGAAGCTACTGAATAACAGTATGTTTGGAGGACCAAAATGGTTGAATTAATTGAATATATTGCTAAATCTTTAGTTGACGATCCTTCTTCAGTTGATGTAACAATGACGAGGAATGACAATTCAATTGATATTACTCTTAAAGTTGCATCAAATGATATGGGAAAAGTTATTGGCAAACAAGGTAGAATTGCTAAGGCAATAAGAGCAATCTTAAAAGCTGTTTCACTAAAAGAAGATGTAAAGGTTAATTTAGAAATTGAAGAATATTAAAGATTCAATTACGTGCATTGGAAAGATAATAAATACTCATGGTATTAAGGGTGAAATTAAAGTTGAGTCTTATACTTTTGATAACAAAAGATTTTCTGAATTAAAAAGCGTATTTGTAGGCGATGAATTAACGGAATTTTCTATTAAAAGAGTTAGAGTGAATAATTTTGTTTACATTACTTTTGATGGCTATGAAAATATTAATAATGTCCTCAGTTTAAAGGGCAGCTATATTTATATTAAAGATGAAGATAGATTAGCTTTAGATGAGAACCAATACTATATTTCTGATATAATTGGCAAAAAAGTTTATGATACTGAAAAAAATTATATAGGAATATTAAAAGAGGTATTAGAATATCCTGCTAATGATATTTTTATAATTGAAAGTGAAGATAAAAGTATTTATCAAATACCTGCAGTTAAGGAGTTTATTAAGAAAATAGATTCTACAATAACTATTAAATTAATAGAAGGAATGATTTTGTGAAAATAAGTGTTTTAACATTATTTCCCGAATTCATAAATAACATTAGAGATTTTTCTATTGTTGGAAGGGCTATCGGTGAAGGAAAATTAGATCTCGAAACTGTGGATATTAGAGATTTTGCTATAAACAAATATCTACAAGCAGACGATTACCCCTATGGCGGTGGACCAGGTATGCTAATGCAAATTAAGCCAATAGTAGAGGCAATAGAATCTGTAAAGACAAGTAACTCTAAAGTTTACTATATGTCTCCACAAGGAGAGGTTTTAAATCAAGATAAACTAAAGGAACTTAAAAGTGAAGAACACATAATACTTTTAAATGGCCATTACGAAGGCATTGATAATAGAGTCATTGAAAATTATGTAGATGAAGAAATTTCCATTGGTGATTATGTTTTAACTGGTGGAGAGCTGGCTTCTATGGTAATTATAGATGGTGTATCAAGGCTTCTTGATGGTGTTCTTGCAAGCGATGAGTCTTTTAAAGATGAGTCTCATTATAATGGTCTTTTAGAGTATCCACAATATACTAGGCCAAGAGAATTTAGAGGACTTGAAGTCCCTGATATTCTTTTAAGTGGAGATCATGAAAAAATAAGAAAATATAGGCTTAGAGAATCTATAAAAAATACTTTGCAGAAAAGACCAGATTTATTAAAAAATAAAATTTTAAATGATGAAGAAAAAGATATATTGAAAGATTTACTGGAAGGAGGTAAAGACAATGGACTATATTAAAGCTATTGAAGATGAACAATTAAATGAAAATTTACCTAAATTTAATGTTGGGGATACTGTAAGTGTTCACTATAAAATTATTGAAGGCGAAAGAAAAAGAATCCAAGTATTTGATGGAACTGTAATAAAGATTCAAGGAAAAAGCTCTAGAAAAACTTTTACAGTAAGAAGAATTTCTTATGGTATTGGAGTTGAAAGAACTTTCCTACTTAACTCACCAAGAATTGCTGATCTTGTTGTTACAAGAAAAGGTAGAGTTAGACGTGCTAAACTTTACTATCTTAGAGATAGACAAGGTAAGGCTGCAAAAGTTAAAGAAAAGACTAATTACTAAGAGTGGGACTTTAAGTCCTATTTTTAGTATCTTTTATTTTGAGCAAATAAATTAAAGAGGTGATATAAATGAAAAAGATTTTTTTGGGAATTTTTTTGATTATTATTTTGGCGGCAGGTGCATTTTTATTTGTTGAAAATAGAGGAACTACTAAAATTTCAACTAAATACGATAAATTTAACTTTATAACAGAAGATAAAGACATTGACAAAGAAGATTTTTGCATAGAAGATGGCATGATTTATTTATCTCTTGATTACATAAAAGAATATTTAGATGAAAATATTTTTTATGATAAATCAACTGGAGAAGTAAAAATAAAAAATGAACATGCAAATAAAATTTTAAAGTTAAATGAATATAATGCAAAATTCAATAGTGGAACAATAGATCTAAGAGCGCCAGTTATTGAAAAAAATGGGAAGATTATGCTTCCAATCGAAGCATTTATATACGATTACAATGTAAGCCTAAGATATAATAAAGATATTAGACTTTTGCTTTTAGATTATAGAGATAAAGAATACGATTTAACTAAGACTACAAAAGAAACTCTTTTGAGAGAAGATAGTTCTCGTAGAAGTCCAATTATCAAAAAACTTCCTCAGGGTGAAAATTTATATGTATATGGCGAAAAAGGCAAATACTATAAAGTTAGAATGCTTGAAGGATATGCAGGCTATGTTTTAAAAGATGGTGTTGATGAAAATTTTGAAAAGTTCACTTTAGCATCTGCAACAAAAAACAAATCTAAAAGTCCAATTAATTTAACATGGGATTATACCTATGCAGAACATTCTGATGAAAAAGTTAATCAAATAGTTGGAATTAATGGTCTTGATGTAATTATCCCTACTTGGTTTTCCATTAGAAATGGAAATGGCGATATGATAGATAGGGGAAACCTAAATTATATAAAAAAATATAATGATTTAGGAATAAAAGTTTGGGCTTATTTGGATAATTCTTTTGACCCAGATATTACTCATGAAGCTTTGTCTAATAAGGAAACTCGCAAGAAAATCGTAGATAAAACTTTAGAACTTTGTAGAAAGTATAATATGAAGGGTATAAACATTGATTTTGAGCATACGAGAAATGAAGACAGAGATAATATAACTGCTTTTGTAAAAGAGTTTAGAGAAAGTGCTGGAGAAGATTTTATCTTGACAGTTGATGTGACTCCGCAAATTTCTTCTGATGTTACTAAAGAACCTTATGATAGAAAGGCTCTAGCAGAAATTTCTGATTATATAGTAGTTATGGCTTATGATCAACATTGGGGTTCATCAGAAGAAGCAGGTTCAGTTGCTCAATATAAGTGGGTTGAAGGAAGTATAAATGTACTATTTAGAAGTGTTCCTAATAAAAAAATGATTTTAGGTGTTCCACTTTATACAAGATTATGGAAAGACTCTAATGGAAAAGTTACATCAAAAACAGTTTCTATGTCTGAAGTTTCAAATATTATTGTTTCTAAGAATTTAAAACCAATTTGGGACAAAGATTCACAACAAAATTATGTTGAATATCAAGAAAATGGTTCAACTTATAAAATTTGGATTGAAGATGCAAATTCAATTGAGAAAAAAGTTTCTCTTGTAAATAAATATAATTTAGCTGGAGTTGGAAGTTGGAGACTTGGATTTGAGACTAAAAATATTTGGGATGTAATTTCTAAAGAATTAGAAAAGACAAACTGAAATTGACAATTTAGTTTTTTAAGTATAAAATTGAATAGTATTAAAATATAATTTTATTAGGATGTGTTTAAAATTTTACCAGATACACATAAGATTGTGGCAAAAATAGTCCACGATAGAATAAAAGATAAATATAGTATCAACTTAAATTTAGATAAATTGCTTTGGGGTTCAATTGCTCCAGATGTTTTACCTTACTATAAGACAAAGAGACATTATTTTGATGAATCAGGAGATTATATAGCAAGGGAGATAAGTAGACTTATTTATTTTTCTAGATATTCTTATTCTGAGGGCAATGAAAGTAAATTATTTATTAATTATATTAGTAAAAAGTTGGGCATAATTATGCATTATCTTTGCGATTTTGTATGTTATCCTCACGCTTACAGAATGACTTTTGTTGAAAATCTAAGAAAACATATTAGGTATGAACAAGATCTAGCTTTATATGCTCGAGAAAGTAAGTATTTAGAAGAAAATTATAAGGAAGTAATTTCTTTAGAAAACATAAGAATTTTTGAAGATTTAGATTTAAGTCTTGATAAAAAAATTAAAAAGTATTTAGTTAATGTAATTAATGAGTATAAGAATTCAAACCACAGTTTTGATAATGATTTAAATTTTGCTTTAAATTTGTCAACAAATATTTCTATTCTTGTTATTGAATCAATACTTGAATATAGTGGGGAATTTGATATACAATTTATTTAAGAAGTAAAATTCTTTCATTCGATAGAGTGAAAGAATTTTTATAGTTATGGAGGAAAAAGATGAGAAATAATTCTAGTGCTACAAAATTAGACCTTAGAGAAACACAAATAGCAATTAAGTCAGTAAAAGATTACTTTCAAAGGGATTTAGCAAATACTTTAAATTTACAAAGGGTTTCTGCACCTCTTTTTGTTAGACCTGAAACAGGACTTAATGATAACTTAAATGGAGAAAAAGCAGTGGATTTTCGCTTGAAACACTATGGCATAAATGTAGAGATCGTTCAATCTCTGGCAAAATGGAAGAGAAACGCTTTAAAAGAATATAATTTCAATAAGTATGAAGGTATTTATGCAGATATGAATGCCATAAGAGCAGAAGAAGAACTTGATGAAATTCACTCATCTTATGTAGATCAATGGGACTGGGAAAAAATCATTGATAAAAGTGACAGAAATAAAGAGTATCTTTATTTAACTGTTAAAGAAATTTTTTCGGTTTTTAAGAGAACAGAAGAATATATTAATCAAACTTATCCATATATACTTTCTAAAAAGTTACCTGAAGAAATATTTTTTATAACATCACAAGAGTTAGAAGATTTATATCCAGGGAAAAATCCTAAGGAAAGAGAAAAATTAATTTGTAAAGACAAGGGAGCAGTTTTCATCATGGGAATTGGAGGAAACTTGAATTCTGGAGAACCTCATGATCTTAGAAGCCCAGATTACGATGATTGGAAGCTTAATGGAGATATCTTATTTTGGGATGAAGTTTTAGATAATTCTCTTGAAGTTTCTAGCATGGGAATTCGTGTAGATGAAAATTCTCTAAAAAGTCAATGTGAACTCGCAAATACAACAGACAGATTAAACTTAAAATATCACCAAGACATTTTAAAGGCAAATCTTCCATATACAATTGGTGGAGGTATTGGTCAATCAAGAATTTGTATGTTTTTTCTTGAAAAAAGCCATATTGGAGAAGTACAAGTTGGAGTTTGGGACGAAAGTAATTTAAATTATTGTAGAGAAAATAAAATAAAATTATTATAATTTTAAGAAATTTACAAATTGGATACAAATCCTTCGGTATATGTAGTATAATATTTTTATATGATACCGGAGGATTTTTTTATGGACTTGGCACAAAAATTAATTCAGAAACCTATTAAAAGTGTTGCCTTTAAAGATATAAAAAAATACCTAATTGCAAACTTCTTATACAAGGGTGATTTGGATAGCATAAATATTTTGCTTAATTTATACAATGTTTATGAGTCAATCGAAAACATATATCCAAGATATGTTACTCTTGAAAATTTGAGAAAAGATATAATTAAAATCTATAGGCAAAAGGAAGGAATAGAACTTATTGCACAGAACCTTTCTAGTCTAATACACGATGATATCAATAGATTAGAGCTTTATTTATATTTAGAAGCTTATAGGCTTGGATTTAATTCCAAAAAACATATTAATATACTCGAAATAATTACATTGAAGTATCTAACTATTGATGAACTTTATAATAGAAAAAAACTTTTTCAATATGAATTTCAAAATGAGGAAGTTTTGTCTTTTAAAAAGTTGATTTTTAAAGAAATTAGAAAAGATAAGCAAATTAGGATTTTTATAAAAAATACACTTTCAGACGTTAAGAAAAAGTTGCTTAATGAAAAAATAAATAGTATAAATGATCATCTTGATTTACAACTTTCTTTCAAAAGTGAAAACGACGATGTTAAAATTAGGGAAGTAGATTCATATTTGACTGATTCTGAAATTATTACTCTAAACAATAAAATTTCTAAGTTTCTTTACATAGATGGATTTAGGATTTTTAGGAATGGTTTTTGGGATGGAGTTAACGATAGAGTTTTAAAGAGATACAAATAAGGATAGTTTTATACTATCCTTTTTAAAGTGGTGATAATTTGATAATAATGGGTATTGACCCTGGAATAGCAATAGTTGGATATGGTTTTTTAGAATTAAAAGGAAATTCATATAAAGTTATAGATTATGGTGCCATTACTACAATGTCCAAGGTTCCACTTGCAGATAGACTAAATTTAATTTATGAAGAAATGAATGAATTAATAGAAAAATATAAGCCTATTGATATTGCTTTTGAAGAACTGTTTTTTAATAAAAACGTCAAGACTGCAATTACAGTTGCTCAAGCTCGTGGAGTTGAAGTTTTGTCAGCAAAAAAGAGCGGTGCTGGTTTGTATGAATACACTCCCTTGCAAGTTAAACAAGCTCTTGTAGGATATGGTAGAGCTACGAAAACACAGGTACAAGAAATGGTTAAGATTATTTTAAATTTAAGTGAAATTCCAAAGCCTGACGATGTAGCCGATGCACTTGCAGTTGCAATAACTCACGGAAGTTCAATTAAGTTTAAAGAAAGTTTTAGGATGATATAATGATAGAATTTTTAAAGGGTAAAGTACACTCAACAGATAGGGGATATTTAGTTCTTGAAGCTAATGGTATCGGTTATATAATTAACATGATTTCAAGAGAACTTCATACATTTTATAAAAATGAAGAAGTTTTTATAAATATTAGACTTATCTTAAGAGAAGATGCTGCAGTTTTATATGGATTTAAAGATAGTGAAACAAGAGATGCTTTTGATCTTTTGACCACAGTAACAGGAATTGGTCCAAAACTTGCCATGGGGATTTTAGATGGAGATGACGCATCAAATATCGCAAAGTATATTATATCAAAGGATGACAAAGCTCTTATGAAGCTTCCTGGTGTTGGAAAAAAAACAGCACAGAGAATAATTTTAGAATTAAAGGATAAAGTTGAAAAATTAAATTTAGATTTAAATTTTGAAACGGAATATGTTAATACATTTGATGAAAATGATGATCCAGCAGTTGAGGCACTTATCTCATTAGGTTATAATGTATATGACGCAAAAAAAGTTCTTGAAAAGATTGATATATCATTAGATATATCTGATAGAATAAGAGAAGCATTGAAATTAATGGGTTGATATTATGGATAAAAATAGATTAGTTGAACCAGCTTTTATAGATGGAGATACAAAAGAAATTAGCCTTAGACCTAAGTGGTTAAGCGAATACATTGGTCAGGAAAAAATTGTAGATAATTTAAAAATTTTTATAGAAGCTGCCAAAAATAGATCTGAGCCTCTTGATCACACTTTACTAAGTGGACCACCTGGACTTGGAAAAACCACTCTCGCTGGTATTATAGCAAATGAAATGGGCGTTAACTTAAAAGTTACGTCGGGGCCTGCAATAGAAAAACAAGGCGATCTTGCCAGCATTCTTACAAATTTAAATAATGACGATGTACTATTTATTGATGAAATTCACAGATTAAATAAATCTGTTGAGGAAATTCTTTATCCTGCAATGGAAGATCATGCTCTGGACATAATTATAGGAAAGGGACCTTCAGCTAGATCAATTAGACTTGATCTTGCACCTTTTACACTAATAGGAGCAACTACAAGAGCAGGGATGCTAACTTCTCCACTTAGGGATAGATTTGGAGTAATGCTAAAGTTAGATTTATACGATACAAAATCTTTAGTAGAAATTATTATGAGATCTGCAAAAATCTTAAATATTCCAATTGAAAAAGAGGGAGCTATGGAAATAGCTAAAAGATCTCGTGGAACTCCAAGAATAGCTAATAGACTTTTAAAAAGAGTAAGAGATTATGCCGAAGTAAAAGAGGAAGGGGTAATAACCACAAAGGTGGCTATGAAAGGTTTGAATCTTTTAGAAATCGATAAATATGGGTTAGATAATATTGACAGAAGAATAATTCTTACAATGATTGAAAAATTTTATGGACGACCTGTTGGAATTGATGCTATTTCGGCTGCTATTGGGGAAGATAAGGGAACAGTAGAAGATGTATATGAACCATATTTAATGCAAATTGGTTTTATTATTAGAACTCCTAGAGGAAGGGTTGCTACAAAAAGGGCTTACGACCATTTTGGAATAGAATATAAGGGTGATTAAAATGAAAAAAATTTTATTGTTAGCCATAATATTTATGTTATTACCAATTAACATTTTTGCTAAGGATAGTTATGATAAAATTGATATTAAAATTGGGAAATCTGTAAATGAAAAGGAAAATTTAAAGCTAAAATCTAAAAGTAATTTATTTATTATTACTTCAGATGACCAAGTTATAAATAAGACAAATAATAAAGAAATTGACATAATGTTTGATGGGAAAAATATTAATTTAAAGGGAAATAATTTTAAACTAGCAAATTTTCCTCAAGATGGAGCTTTCTTAATAGGTTCTGATTCTCCAATATATGTAGATAAAATAAAAAGAAATTATAGAGGAGCAATTTCATTTAGAGTTAATAATGGAAAATTAGATGTTGTGAACAATGTAAATATTGACGATTATTTAAGAGGAGTAATTCCTAAGGAAATGAGTCCAGAATTTCCAATGGAATCATTAAAGGCACAGGCTCTTTGCTCAAGGTCCTTTGCAATAAATAATTTCAACAAATATATAAAAAAAGGATATAATCTCGACGATACTACAAATTCTCAAGTTTATTACGGAAAAGATGTTGAAGAAAAATCAACGGATAAAGCTGTAGAAAGCACATTAGGAGAAGTAATTAAATACGATGGGAAAATTGCTGAAACAATTTTTTGTGCATCATCGGGTGGATATACAGTTTCGTCATCAGAAGCTTGGGGCGGAAATTTTGTACCATACTTGATATCAAAAGAAGATCCCTATTCAGTTTATACATGGGAGTATACTATAAAAGATAGTGATTTAAAAAAATTAGATTTAACTGATATATTGGGAGTTAACTTAGATTCAACAAGTTCTAATAGGGTTAAAAATATTACGTTTAATACATCTAAAGGAAATATTACATTAAAGGCCAATGATTTTCGAAATAAAATAGGAAATACAATAATTAAATCAACATTATTTGATATTAATTGTGATAATGGCAAAATAATTGTAAAGGGAAATGGATATGGTCATGGTGTTGGCATGAGCCAATATGGTGCTGTAGAAATGGCAAAAAAGGGCAATAATTATAAGGATATTATTGAATTTTATTTCCCTGGCACAAATATTGAAAAGATAAAATAATAGAAAGGCAAAAATGAAAACAAAAGATTTTTATTACGACTTACCAAAGGAATTAATAGCACAACATCCTACTGAAAAAAGAGATCATTCGAGACTTCTTGTTTTAGACAAAAAAACTGGAGAAATGGAACACAAACATTTTTATGACATAATTGATTATCTTAATGAAGGGGATGTTTTAGTATTAAATGACACAAAGGTAATGCCTGCAAGAATTTATGGACATAGAGAAAATAAAGAGGAAAAAATTGAATTTCTACTTTTAAACAGAAAGGGAGATATATGGGAATGTTTATCTAAACCTGGAAAAAAAGCACAAATTGGAACTAAAATAATTTTTAGCGATAAACTGTCCGCAGAAGTAGTTGACATTTCTCATGATGGATCTAGATTTTTAAAGTTTCAATATGATGGAGTTTTTGAAGAAATTTTAGATGAGCTTGGTGAAATGCCCCTTCCTCCCTATATTACTGAAAAACTAAAAGACAAAGATAGATACCAAACTGTATATGCGAGAGAAGAAGGTTCAGCCGCAGCACCAACTGCAGGACTTCATTTTACAAAGGAACTTCTTCAAAAAGTTAAGGACAAAAAAGTAGAAATTTGTTACATTACACTTCATGTAGGTCTAGGAACATTTAGACCTGTAAAGGTTGAAAATATTGATGAACATGAAATGCATTCTGAATTTTATATTATGACTAAAGAAGTTGCAGAAAAAATAAACGCTGCAAAAAAAAGAGGGAATAGAGTAATTGCTGTTGGTACTACAAGTGTAAGAACTGTAGAATCTATTGCCGACGAAAGTGGAAAGGTTCATGAAAAAAGTGGTTTTACAAATATATTTATTTATCCACCATATAAGTTTAAGTGCGTTGATGCTCTTATAACAAATTTTCACTTACCAGAATCCACTCTTTTAATGTTAGTGTCTTCGCTTTCTACAAGAGAAATTATTTTAAAAGCATACAAAGAAGCGGTGAAAGAAAGATACAGATTTTTCAGCTTTGGCGATGCAATGTTTATAAGGTAGGTAATATGTTTAAATTTGAGTTATTAAAAACTGCCAAGGATTCAAAGGCAAGGCTTGGTAAAATTACAACTAATCACGGAGAAATTGAGACTCCAATATTTATGCCAGTAGGTACGAGAGCAACTGTAAAGACAATGACTCCTGATGAGTTAAAAGAAATTGGTTCACAGATAATTCTTTCAAATACTTATCATTTATTTTTAAGACCAGGTACTGACATAATAGAAAAAGCTGGTGGACTTCATAAATTTATGAATTGGGACAAACCAATTCTTACAGATTCTGGTGGATTTCAAGTTTTTTCTCTCTCAGACAATAGAAAAATAACTGAAGATGGGGTTCATTTTAGAAGTCATATCGATGGAAGTAAAATGTTTATATCTCCAGAAAAATCTATAGACATTCAAAATATTTTAGGTTCAGATATAATAATGGCATTTGATGAATGTGCACCCTATCCTGCAAGTTATGAGTATATAGACAATTCTATGAGAAGAACTCTTAGATGGGCAGAAAGGTGCAAAGAGCATCATAAGAATATAGATAATCAAACCCTTTTCGGAATAATTCAAGGTGGAATGTATAAAGACCTACGAGAAATTTCTGCTAGAGAAATGGTTGATATTGACTTTAAGGGATATTCTATTGGAGGTTTATCCGTTGGAGAGCCAATTGATCTTATGAATGATATTTTAGATTTCACAACTAATTTTATGCCAGAGAGTAAGCCAAGATATTTAATGGGAGTAGGTAGCCCAGATTATTTATTTGAGGCAGTTGAAAGAGGAGTCGATATGGCTGACTGTGTTCTCCCAACTAGAATTGCGAGAAATGGAACAGTTCTTACTCATAATGGTAAAATTGCAATAAAAAATGCTCTTTACAAAGAAGATTTTTCTGCACTTGATAAAGACTGTGATTGCTACACTTGTAGAAATTTTTCTAAGGCATATATTAGACATTTATTTAATGTAGATGAGATACTTGGCATGAGGCTTGCAACTATTCACAATTTATATTTTTTATTAAATATGATGAAAAATATTAGAGAGTCAATAAAGGGAGATTATTTTTTAGAGTATAAAAATGATTTTTACAAGAAGTATGGTTATAAATAATTTCTTGTTAAGTCATACAATTAAATGTATAATGTAATTATTAATTATATTATAAGAAGGGGGTTAATAATGGAGCAAAAAGCAATGTTAAATTTTATTCCTTTAATACTGATGTTTGTTATTTTTTATTTTTTCATGATAAGACCGCAAAAGAAAAAAGCAAATGAAATAAATGAAATGCGTGAAAATTTAAAAGTTGGAGATAAAGTAATAACAATCGGTGGAATAATTGGAAAAATTGTCCTTATTAAGGAAGATTACTTAGTTATTGAAACTTCATCAGATAATTCAAAAATTGAAATTATGAAGTGGGGAATCAATGGCACTTATAAAAAGAATTCAGAACTTAAAGATAGTGAAGAAGAATAGGAGAAATTATGAAACATATAAAAACACTTACAAATAAAAATCTTAAAAAAACCTATGAAAAAGGCGGATGTGGTGAATGTCAAACATCTTGTCAATCAGCTTGCAAAACTAGTTGCACAGTTGGAAATCAAAAATGTGAAAATTCTGAAAACTAAGGCAAGGGAAACCTTGCTTTTATTTTGTTAAGGAATGGTAAAGGAGTAAAGATGGTAGAAAGAATTCACAAATTTTATTTAAACGACAGATACATAGTGCTTGATATTGCAAGTGGTTCTGTTCATGTTGTTGAAAAAATCGTATATGAGATGATTGATGATTATGAAAAAATGTCAAAAGATGAAGTCATAGAAAAATTTTCAAGAATTTATAAGGAACAAGATGCCTTAGAAGCCTATGAAGAAATAGATTATTTAGTAAAGGAAGGTCTTCTATTTTCTGAAGACGAACATTTTAAACTTCCAAAATATAATCCGCAAAATGTTGTAAAGGCTTTATGTCTTCATGTGGCTCATGATTGTAATTTAAGATGTAAATATTGTTTTGCTTCACAGGGTGATTTTAAGGGCGATAGAAGTTTAATGTCCTTTGAAACTGGTAAAAAAGCTTTGGATTTCTTAATAAAAAATTCTGGCAATAGAAAAAATCTTGAAGTGGACTTCTTCGGTGGCGAACCACTTATGAATTTTGATTTAGTAAAAAAACTTGTGGCTTATGGAAGAGAAGAAGAAAAAAAACATGGAAAACATTTCAGATTTACCATTACAACTAATGGAATGCTTTTAAATAAAGAAATTGAAGATTTCATAAATGAAAATATGGACAATGTTGTTCTTTCTATTGATGGAAGAAGAGAAGTAAACGACAGAATGCGTCCAACTATAAATGGTAAAGGTTCCTATGATGTAATAGTTCCTAAATTTAAAGAGCTTATCGATAAAAGAGGAGATAAGGATTACTTTATCAGAGGAACATTTACAAATGAGAATTTAGATTTCTCAGAAGATTTAAAGGATTTTTATTCTCATGGATTTAAAAAAACATCTATTGAACCAGTAGTTACTGACAAAAAAGAAAGCTATGCTATAAGAGAAGAACATTTAGATAAAATATTAAGTGAATACGAAAAGATGAGTAAAGATTACATCGGTATTAGAAAAAAAGATAAGGATTTTTCTTTCTTCCACTTTATTATTGATTTATCACAAGGACCTTGTATTGTTAAGAGAACTATTGGTTGTGGCGCTGGTTCAGAATATGTGGCAATTACTCCTCAAGGAGAAATTTATCCTTGTCACCAATTTGTTGGAGAAGAAGAATTTTTGCTAGGAAATGTTGACGATGGAATTTTAAATACTGATCTTAGAGATACTTTTAAAAACTCAAATGTTTATACTAATGAAGATTGTCCATCTTGTTGGGCAAGATATTATTGTTCAGGCGGATGTCACGCTAATGCTTATTACAGCAACAATGATATAAGTAAACCATACAAAGTTGGATGTGCAATGGAAAAGAAAAGGATTGAGTGTGCAATTTCAGTTTTAGCCAATGAAGAATAATTTAATTTGCGAACCCTTCGGGGTTCTTTTTTATTTTCATAAAACTAAGATAGTTCTGAGTTTTAATATATATCAACTTATAACACATAAATTTATAGTAATAAGCATAATCTAATATAGATGATTCAAATAGTTTTACCTAAATGATAATTTTTGATATAATTAAATTTATATGAAGTGGTGATTAAATGGAAAGATGGTTTATTAAAAATAAAAAGGATCCAGGAATCGAATATAAAAAACTGGGCATCAATAATGTTATATATAAAATTTTAATTAATAGAGAGATTAATACTGAAGAAGAAATACAAAGTTTTTTGGAACCCCTGCTTTCAAATTTATATTCACCTATACTTTTAAAGGATATGGTTAAAGCATCCAATTTAATTTTAAGTCATGTTGCCAAGAAAAACAAAGTTAGAATTATTGGTGACTACGATGTAGACGGCGTTACTTCAACTTATATTTTGTATTCAGGGCTTAATAGAATTGGTGCTGATGTGTCTTATGACATTCCTCATAGAGTCGAGGACGGTTATGGAATTAATAACAATTTAATTGACAGAGCCTTTAATGATGGCGTAAATCTTATCATTACTTGTGACAATGGAATTGCTGCAAGAGATGCAGTTTTTTATGCAAAATCTAAGGGAATTGATATTATTATAACTGATCATCACGAAGTCCCAAAAAAATTTGAAAATGATAAAGATATAGAATTAATTCCAGAAGCTAATGCAGTTATTAATCCAAAACAAAATTCTTGCAATTATCCCTTTGCTGAAATTTGTGGAGCAGTAGTTGCTTTTAAATTAATTGAATATTTATTTTTAATTAAAGGCGTGGACAAAGATGAATTTTACGAAAGTTTTTTGCCTTTCGCTGCCATAGCAACAGTTTGCGATGTAATGCCACTTAAAAATGAAAATAGAATAATTGTATCAGAGGGTTTGAAATGTTTGAGAAATACTAAACACATTGGTCTTAACGCACTAATAGAGGTTTCTAATATAAATAAAAAGGATATAGATGTATATCATCTAGGATTTATAATAGGTCCAACTATAAATTCTAGTGGAAGACTTGATTCAGCAAAAGATGCTTTAGAATTATTACTTGAAAGTGACTATGATTTGGCTCTTGAAAAGGCAAGAAAGCTACGTGAACTTAATTATGAAAGACAAAAGCTTACAACTGAAGCCTTTGTTGTAATTGATGAAAAAATAGTGAGAGAAAATCTTTTAGATAAACACAAGGTTCTTATATTATACGAAGAGGGACTTAATGAATCTATTCTAGGAATTGTTGCAGGAAAGATAAAAGAAAAATACTATAGACCCACAGTTGTACTAAGCAATTCCAAAGACCTAATAAAAGGATCTGGAAGAAGTATTGAAGAATACAATATGTTCCAAGAATTTTCAAAATCTAAAGGATTTTTAGTTACTTTTGGCGGACATAAAATGGCTTGCGGCATGTCACTTCCTCTTAAAAACTTAGATGAATTTATTAAAGATGTAGATGAAAAGGAAACCCTAACTAAAGAAGATTTAATTAGAAAAGTTTATATAGACGGAAATTTGGAATTAAAATATATTAGCATGAATTTAGTCAAAGAAATTGAAAGACTTGCGCCCTTTGGAAATGGAAACTCTGCTCCAAAATTTGGTGCTAAGAACTTAAAAATTAGCAATCTTAATATATTAGGGAAAAATAAAAACTTTTTAAAGATGAAACTTTTTCAAGATAATATAAATTATACGGCAACTTTATTTGAAGATTATAAAATATTTTTAAATAATCTTGCAAAATTTTACGGAAGGGAAGAAGTAATGGCGCTACTTCAAGGTAGACCATCAAATATTTTTATAGATATAGTTTTTAATTTAGATTTGAATAAATTTAATGGAAATGTATCAATTCAATTAAAAATAAATAACTATAGAATTACAGGTGAAAATAATGTTAATTGATAAATTAATTCAAAAAGTAAAATCTTATAATGAAAACGCCGATTTTGATATGATAGTTAAGGCTTATAAAATGGCTGAAGAGCATCATAGAGGTCAAAAAAGAAATTCTGGAGAAGACTATATTATTCATCCACTTAATGTAAGTTTGATACTTGCTGATATGAATATGGATACATCAACTATTGTAGCAGGACTCCTCCATGATGTTGTAGAGGATACTGATGTTACTCTAGAAGATGTTAAAAATGAATTTGGTCAAGAAGTTGCAGATTTAGTTGACGGTGTTACAAAGTTAAAAAAATTAAATTATAAAAACAAGGAAGAAAAGCAAGCCGAAAATATTAGAAAAATGGTTCTTGCTATGGCGCAGGACATTAGAGTAATAATAGTTAAGCTTGCAGATAGACTTCATAACATGAGGACTCTTGAATATATGACTGATGCCAAAAAGATTGAAAAGGCAAAAGAAACTGTTGAGATTTATGCACCTATTGCCGATAGACTTGGTATGAGTAGAATTAAGTGGGAACTTGAAGATTTATCTTTGAGATATCTGGACGAGCAAGGCTATTATGAACTTGTTGAAATGGTAAATAAAAGAAGAAATGAAAGAGAAGATCTTATAAATCATATTATTTCTATTTTAAAAGAAAATTTGGCAAAAGTTGGAATTAAATGTGAAATTAATGGAAGACCTAAGAATTTTTATTCTATTTATAAAAAAATGAAGAAAAAAGGAAAGGTTTTTGATGAAATTTATGATTTATCTGCAGTTAGAATCTTAACTAATTCAGTAAAAGATTGTTACGGTGCACTTGGAGTAGTTCATACACTTTTTAAACCGATTCCAGGAAGATTTAAAGATTATATTGCAATGCCCAAACCTAACAAATACCAATCTCTTCACACAACTGTAATTGACAATAGTGGAGAAACTTTTGAAGTTCAAATTAGAACTTATGAAATGCATCAGACTGCCGAATATGGTATTGCTGCTCACTGGAAGTATAAGGCCGGTGTTTCAAAAGAAACTGCTTTCGACGAAAATTTAACTTGGTTAAGACAACTTTTAGAGTGGCAAAAAGATTTAAATGACCCTGGAGATTTTATGGACACTTTAAAGATCGACTTTTTTGCCGATGAAGTTTTCGTATTTACTCCAAGAGGAGATGTAATAAATTTACCAGAAGGTTCTACTCCTATCGATTTTGCATATAGAATTCACTCTCAAGTAGGTAATACTTGTGTTGGGGCAAAGGTAAATGGAAGAATTGTGCCATTAAATTATACGCTTCAAAGTGGCAACATAGTCGAAGTAATTACAAATCCTAACACAAGTCCTTCTCTTGATTGGCTAAAAATTGTAAAAAGTCCACAAGCACGCAAAAAAATCTCTCAATATTTTAAAGCTAAGGACAAAGAAAAGAACATTGAAAGAGGAAGAGAGGCTATTGAAAGAGAAGTAAAGAAACAGGGTTATGAGGTTCACAAGATTTTGCGTGATGACTGGCTAGATCAAGTTAGAGATAAGCTAAATATGTTAAGTCTTGATGAAATGTATGCAGCAGTTGGGTTTGGTACTATTACAACAGCACAAGTAACTGCTAAACTTATTGATATTTATAATAAATTTTATAAAAAAGATGCAAAAGATGTTGAACAAATTGTTCAACTAAAGAAGAGGTACAATAGCCAGGGAATCGAAGTTAAGGGCGTCGACGGTGTTAATGTAAGAATTGCAAAATGTTGTACACCAGTTCCCGGAGATGACATAATAGGATATATCACTATTGGAAGAGGCATATCTGTCCATAGGAAAGACTGCAAAAATATGCAAAACAATATTGATCCATCAAGACTTGTTGAAGTTAAATGGCAAAGTAGTAATGCCACAAGTTACAGTGCATCTATTGAGATAAGAGCCTTTGACAAACCAAATGTAATTGGAGATATTGCTAATAGAGTAAATGATTCAAAATTAAGCATTTCTTATTTAAATGCTAAAGTTGTAAAAAGTGGAGATGCTGTAATTGACATAACAGTTGAGATTACTGATAGTGAAGAACTTGAAAGATTGATGGAAAAATTAAAGAGAATAAATAATGTTCTCGAGGTATATAGAGTAAAGGCGTGATTAAATGCGAGCAGTAGTTCAAAGAGTAAAGAGTTCTAGCGTATCTGTTGATGGAGAAATTGTTTCAAAAATAGACAAGGGGCTAATGGTACTCCTTGGAATAGAAGTCAATGATGACGAAAAAGATCTAGACTATATTTTAAAAAAGGTGATTAAGCTTAGAGTTTTTGACGATGAAGATGGTGTGATGAATAAATCTTTACTTGACTATGGATTAGAAATTCTTGTAGTTAGTCAATTTACTTTATATGGAGATGTTAGAAAGGGGAACAGACCTAGTTATGTTCGTTCTGCTAAATTTGATGATGGAATTGTTTTGTACAAAAAGTTTATTGATGAACTTAAAAAGATGAATGTAAAAGTTTCTCATGGAGAATATGGTGCAAATATGGACGTAGAACTCATTAACGATGGTCCTGTTACAATTTTATTGGATTCTAGTAAGGAATTTTAGGTGAATTATGGAATATAAAATTATTAAATTAGTTGTCGGAGAATTGCAGGAAAATTGTTTTATTCTTTTTGACGAAAATAAAAGCGCATTTGTAGTTGATCCTGGCGGATCAAGCGAAAATATCATTGAGGCAATTGAAAAAAATGATTTGAAAATAAAATATATATTGCTTACTCATGGTCACTTTGACCATGTAGGGGCAGTGGCTCAATTGGTGAAAAAATTTAATGCACCAGTATATTTAAATAAAAATGACAAAAACTTTTTAGAAAATCCAAGAGAAGTGCGAGAATCAGCCTTTGGACTTCAAATTGAAGCTTCAGATGTAGATGTATTTGTAGAAGATGGGGACGAAATTCCTTTTTCTGATGATACAATAAAAGTTATTGCAACTCCTGGACATACAATTGGTTCAGTATGCTATCTTTTTAAAAATTATTTGTTTGCAGGGGATACGTTGTTTAACGGATCCATTGGAAGGACAGATTTTCCTGAATCTGACAATTCACTTATGATTGAATCTTTAAAAAAACTAAGGGAACTTGATGATGAAATTTATGTATTATCAGGTCATGGTCCAGAATCACAAATGGGTTATGAAAAAGCATCCAATCATTATTTGAGAAGTTTATGATTACAATTGAAAATGAAAACGAAGGTCTAAAAAAGTCGATTTTTGAATTTTTTAGGATGAAACTTCCAAAGGATTATAAAGAACTAGATATTGATTTAAAAATAAAAGTCGAAGGCAAGATTATTAATATTGAAATTCTTGGAAGTGGAATTAAAAAAAGTGAAGAATTAATAATAAAGAAGGAAAATCCACACTTTATTATAAAGAGATTTTTATTTGATTTATTCTCAAATTATAAAGATTTTGATAGTAGCTTTGGAATTTTAACTGGTGTAAGACCATTAAAGCTTATTTCAAAAGTATTTGAAAGTAATTCATATGAAAATTCAAAAAAAATTTTATTTGATAAATATAGAATAAGTATAGAAGATACAAATTTTTTATATAGAGTGTATAAGAATCAAGAAAAAATCAGAAATAATTCAAGTATAAAAAATTATAATGTCTATGTTCACATACCTTTTTGTCCAAGCAGATGTCTTTATTGTTCCTTTGACACAACTATTGAGAACAAGGAAAAGATAAATTTATACACAAAAAACTTAATTGAAGATATAAAAAACTACGAATTAAATTTTTTAAATTATCCAAATTCAATTTATATTGGAGGAGGGACCCCAACGTCAATTGGACTTAATAATCTAGAGAAAATTATTGATGCTATTTTAAAAAAATTTAAAAATACAAAGGAATTTACAGTTGAGTGTGGAAGAATTGACAGCCTTAACGTTGAAATTTTAGAAATGTTAAAGAATAATGGAGTTAATCGAATTTCTTTAAATCCACAAACTTTTAACGAAAGTGTAATAAGTAAATTGAATAGAACTTCAAATGAAAATATTAGGTATTGGTTTGATAATGCTAAGAAAATTGGTTTTGATGTTATAAATATGGATTTAATTATGGGATTACCTGGTGAAAGTAAAGAAAGTATATTAAATTCTATAAAAAAAGCAATAGAATTTTCTCCAGAAAATATTACACTGCACACTTTGGCACTAAAAAACGGTTCAAAACTTTTTGAAAATAGTTATATTAATAGAGAAGATTACAGCGATCTCTTGAAAAAATCTAAAACTCTTATGTTAAATTCAGGTTATGAGCCTTATTATCTATATAGGCAGAAAAAATCCGTTATCAGTTCAGAAAATGTTGGATATGCAAAAAAAGGTTATTCCTCAATTTACAATATTGTAATGATGGAGGAGCTTGAAAATATAATCGGTTTTGGACTTGGAGCCAGCACAAAAATTTTAGATTCAAAGGGAAAATTTAACAGAAATCTAAATTCTAAAAATCTTGAAGAATATTTAACAAGGAGATAAATTTTGAAATTAAGCAAAATTTTTAAAAATATAAATATTGTTGATGCAAATTTTAAAATAGATGAAAATAAAGAAGTAAAGAGAATAGCCTTTCATACGGATGATGTAGTAGAAGGTGCTATTTTTGTTGCAATAAAGGGATATATAACAGATGGACACAAATTTATTAAAAAAGCAAAGGAGCTAGGTGCAGAAATTGCTGTAGTGGAAGACTTTGTTGATGTTGATATAAATCAAATAAAGGTCCAAAATTCTAGAATTGC
This sequence comes from Peptoniphilus sp. SGI.035, assembly GCF_050315115.1. NCBI lineage: Bacteria > Bacillati > Bacillota > Tissierellia > Tissierellales > Peptoniphilaceae > Peptoniphilus > Peptoniphilus sp. SGI.035. The sequence continues at coordinate 54,567 of NZ_JBNPOJ010000004.1, read as the reverse complement.
ATTGGCAGACATGGCAACAAATTTTTATGAAAATCCATCAAAGAAAATTAAAGTGATTGGAATTACAGCAACAAACGGCAAGACAACTACGGCTTTTATGGTTGATTCTATCTTAAAAGAAGACAAAAGAAAGACTGCAATTATAGGAACAGTTTTAACAAGATATGCAGATGTAAAAATTCCTTCAGTTCTTACTACACCAGAATCCCTAATTCTTCAATCTTATTTAAGAGATATGCTAGATAAAAACATTACAGATGTTACAATGGAAGTTTCATCGTCAGCACAAGAACTTTTTAGAGATAAAAATATTGATTTTGATATTGTTACTTTTAACAATCTTGGAAGAGAACACATAGATCAACATGGAAGTTTTGAAAAATATTTTCATTATAAATCAAGACTCATTAGATATGCAAAGAAGGATGCTATTGCAATTTTAAATGCAGATGATGAAATGATCTATTCTTTAAAAGATAAAACGAAAGCAAAAGTACTATCATTTTCTTTGGAAAATGAAAATTCTGATTTTGGAATTTCTGATTTAGATTTATCTACAGGAAAGGGAAAATATACTTTTAATATTAATAGAGATGTAGAATTAAAAGGTTTTACAATAAAAAAATCTAGTATTTCTATTGAACTCGGTTCTGTTGGTTATTCTTCAGTAATGAACTCTGTAGTTGCTATTATTGTAGCATTATGTCTAAAAATTGATAGTAATGTAATTAAAGAGGCTCTTAAAAATTTTAAAGGCGTAGAAAGAAGATTTGAGTTAATTTTCGATGAAGATTTTAAGATTTTAGACGATCATTTTGCAAATGAAAAAAACATTGACGCTACTATGGAAACCCTTAAAGTGATGAAATACAATGATTTAAACATATTATATGCAATAAGGGGAAATAGAGGAGTAGAAGTTAATAGAGAAATTACAGAAAGATTAGTTAAGTGGATTAAAATTTTAAAGCCAAGAAATTTATCTGCAACTTTATCTAGAGATACTGTAAAGAAAAAAGATAAAGTTACAGAAGACGAATTAAATATTTTTAAGTCAATTTTAAAAGAAAATAATATTAATTGTAAAATTTATGAAACTCTAGAAGAAGGTATAAATAATTCAATAGATTTATTAAAAAGTGGGGATGTACTTTTACTTGCAGGCTGTCAAGGAATGGATAAGGGGGCAAGGTTTGTAAAAGAAAAACTATTATATGATAATAAAGTTAGAGATATTGAGGGATTTTCTAATAGAATAGATAACAGAATCTGTTAAAGTTGAATTTTCAAAGACCTTGTTTTATAATTAAATTAGAAAATTATGAGAAACATTTAATTAAATAGATCGCTAATCGTTTTATAGTGTTAACGAATAAGCTCCAAACCATTTGAGGCTTGGAGTTTAATTTTTAGGAGGAAATATGGCTGAAAAAATGGGAAATCTCAAAAGAAGTAATTATTGTAATGAGATTTCAGAAGAAATGATTTCAAATGAAGTCACATTAATGGGTTGGGTTGCAAAACAAAGATCCCTTGGCTCAATTATTTTTGTAGACCTTAGAGATAGAAGTGGAATTGCTCAAATAGTATTTGATGACACATCTGGTGATGATCTTTTAGAAAAGGCATCTCATCTTCGCGGTGAGTTTGTAATTGCTATTAAGGGTAAAGTTAGAATGAGATCTTCAATAAATGAAGAACTTGAAACAGGAAGAGTTGAAGTTCTTGCAAGTGAACTTAAAATTCTAAGTGAGTCTGAAGTTCCGCCAATCTATGTTAAGGACAACGACAATGTATCTGAAAACATGAGATTAAAGTATAGAACTTTAGATTTAAGAAAACCAAGTATGCAAAAAAATCTAATGATTCGATCAAAAATTTATAAGGTAACTCGTGACTTTTTTTATGAGAATGGATTTATTGAAATCGAAACTCCAATGTTAACTAAACCTACGCCTGAAGGAGCAAGGGACTATTTAGTGCCAAGTAGAGTCAATCCAGGCAAATTTTATGCACTTCCTCAATCTCCACAACTTATGAAACAACTTTTAATGGTTGCAGGATTTGATAGATATATTCAAATTACAAAGTGTTTTAGAGATGAAGATTTAAGAGCAAATAGACAACCTGAATTTACTCAAATTGATATGGAACTTAGCTTTGTAACTGAAGAAGACGTAATGGAAATTAACGAAAAATTTTTACAAAGATTATTTAAAGAAATTTTAAATAAGGATATTGAACTTCCAATTAAGAGAATGAAATATTCTGAAGCTATGGATAGATTTGGCGTTGATAAACCAGACTTAAGATTTGGAATGGAACTTCATAACATTTCTGATATAGTTAAAGACTGTGGGTTTAAAGTATTTGAAGGAAACACTGAAAGAGGAAAAAGCGTTAGAGGCATAAAAGTTGACGGTGGAAGTGAGTTTTACTCAAAGAAGCAAGTTAAAAAACTAGAATCCTTTGTTAAGGATTTTAAGGCAATGGGATTATCATGGATTAGAGTTGAGGATGAAATTGAATCTCCAGTTGCAAAATTTTTATCAGAAGATAAAATGAATGAAATTATTAAGGCTTTTGATGCCAAAAAAGGTGATTTAATTTTAATTTTAGCGGATAAAAATTCAGTTGTTTATAGCGGACTTGGAAATCTTCGAAATAAAATTGCTAGAGATATGGATATTATAGACGAAAATGATTTTAAACTAACATGGATAACGGAATTTCCACTTTTTGAATATGATGAAGAAGAACAAAGATATGTTGCTATGCACCATCCATTTACTAGTCCAATGGACGAAGATCTTGATAAATTAACCACGGACAAAGAAAACGCAAGAGCTAAGGCCTATGATATTGTAATTAACGGTGATGAAATGGGAGGAGGGAGCATTAGAATAAATGATCCAGAAGTTCAAAAGAAGATGTTTGAAGCTTTAGGACTTTCTGATGAAGAAGCAGATGAAAAATTTGGATTCTTATTGGAAGCTTTTAAATATGGAGCACCACCACATGGAGGACTTGCTTATGGTTTGGATAGACTTGTAATGTTATTTACAAAAGCTAACAGCATAAGAGACGTAATAGCTTTTCCAAAAACTCAAGCAGCTACTTGCTTATTAACTGGTGCGCCAACATCACTTACAGAAAAACAACTTGAAGAAGTTCATATAAAGGTATTAGAAGAAGAAAAATAAAAAAAGGTGATATAATGGAAAGTATTGGAATTGTTAGAGCAAAGAATAACAATAAAATTTTTGTGGAATTTACTAGAGAAAGTGCTTGCGGAGAAAGTTGTGAGTCTTGTAGTGCAAAATGTGCTGAATCAGAAAGCGAACTTTTTGAATTTCCAAACACATTATCTGCTAATATTGGTGATGTTGTAAAAATTAAAACTAGGGATAGATCTGTACTTTCATATAAATTTTTAGTATATGGACTTCCTTTAATTTTATTTATGTCTACAATTACAATTTCTTATTATTTAATGAGCAAAATGTTTATGAAAAATATTGAGCTAATGTCACTTATTATGGGAATAATATCTTTAATTATTTCCCATTTCATTATAAAGGGAATAGATAAAAAATTTCAAAAAGCAAACAAGGGTGATATTTTCCTCGAAAAAATGTAGGTGAGAAATGTTTAGTAAAGACTGGTATAAAATATTTTATATTTTTTCAGTTATAGTTTTTATTTTATCTTTGATATTTTTAATATACTCATTTGCAAACAAAAAATATTCTACTGAGTTAAATATTGAGAATAAAAAAATTGAAGAGCAAATAAATTCTATTGAAAATAAATCTAAGGACATCAGTGAGAATATTGATGCACTAGAAATTGAATTTAATTTAAAGTCACAGGAATTTTATGAAAAATATGGATATCAATTTGAATCAAATAAATCTGAAGAAATTAATAGATTAAAAGAAGATTATTTAAATAAAAATAAAGAAATAATTTCCGAAATAAAGGAAAGACTTATTGCTTATAGAGATTATTTTGATTCAGATATTTACAAAAAAGAAGGCTATGATAAATCTGTAAGTGACTTTTTAGAACTTTCTAGTAACTCAAATTTAGACAAACACGAGAATATTTATAATGAGCTTAATATAAAAGACTTAGTGGAAAATTCTAGTGGTTTTGTTAAAACTATTTTAGGACTAAATAAAAATTCTAAAGAGCTAAATGTACTGGTTTTTTACACATCAATATATAGTTCTAGTATTTATTCCTACATAAATAATGAGACATCTTCTATTAGTGAAATCTATTCAGATATGAATAATTTATTAAATATTTATAGGGAAATTGAGAGAAAGGGCTATAAGACTGGAAAATTAAATTCTGAAAACCTAGTTTATTTGAATAAATTTGTTCAAGAAAAAGTTTCTAATTATTATAGAAATCTTGGAATTTTAAAGGCATTAGAAAAGAGTGGTAAAAATGAACAAAAGTAAAAATATTGTGTTATCAGTCATTTTCATCATTTTTTCTATAATTTTATCTTTTTTGGGATTTTCTAATTTAAAAGCTACTGGGTCATCATACTTTAATCTTTCAAGAACAAATTCTTTGTTGTTGGATAAAAAAGCTAAAGCGGAAGAAAAGTTCAAGGACTTAAGTCAAGAGAGTAATAACAAGAAATCAAAACTTGAAGTTATAAATAATGAAATAAATAAATTTGACATTATAAAAAATAAAACTTTAGAAATTAATAATATGAATAAAGAAATATTAGATTCAATGATTTCTTTTCGCAAAAATAATTTTAATGAGTTTTATAATATTGAAAACAAAAAACTTTATGATTATAAGTCCTTAAAGGGAAATTTTATTAAAGATGATATAACAGAAGATGATATTAAATCTAACTTACTCATGATTCAGTTTATTTTAAATTCATATTATAATTATGATTTAAATAGAAGTATAGCAAAACACAATCTTAAAGCTTATGAAAATTTAGGCATTATTGATTATTTAAAAAATGGAAATAATTATATGCTGAAATCTATTTTATTAAATGACAGCTCAAAATTTTCACAATTAAACGAAGAAAAAGAAAATATATTAAAAGAGGAAGAAGAATTTTTTTCTATTTATGAAAATATTTTTGGCGAAAATGAAAATATAAAAACATTGAGTGCTGAAAAGAATATAGGTATAAATGCCATCAATAACGAAAAAGATGAACAAGAAAATAATTTTAAATTATTAAATGCTTTTTGCATAGATATTTTAAATTCATCTGTGAATTATCTAGATAACTTTAAAATTGTTACAGAAAATGGAATTAGGAATTTAAAAGTTTTTGATAAAACTATTATGAGTGAAAAAAATGAAGACAAAAAACTCACTATTACTTATTATAATAGAGTAAATGGCGAAACTTATACTTTGACAGAAGAAAGAGAATGACTCTTAAGTTTAGGAGAAAAATGAAGGATAAATTAATTAGAATAGATTACAATGGTAAGGAGATAATTTTAATACCAACAGCTCACGTATCTCAAGAAAGTGCTGAATTAGTTAGAGAAACTATTAAAAAAGAAAAACCAGATTCAATATGCATTGAACTGGATGAGCAAAGGTATAAAAATTTAAAGGATCCTGATGCTTGGAAAAATACAAATATTATAGATATAATTAAACAAAAGAAGGTTACACTCTTAATTGCTAATTTAATCCTTTCATCATACCAAAAAAATATTGCAAAAAAGCTAAAAACAAAACCAGGTCAAGAAATGATTGAAGGAATGAAAGCTTCAGAAGAGCTTGGCATTAATTTAGTTTTAGCAGATAGAAGTATTCAAACTACTTTTATGCGTATTTGGAGAAAAATGGGATTTTTTGAAAAAATTAAATTATTTTTCTCTTTAATGGCAATGGATGAAGATGAAGATGTGTCCGAAGAGGATTTGCAAAGGTTAATAGAAAGGGATAATTTAGAACTTGCAATTGAAGATATGGGGAAAGATTATCCTCAAATTGCCGCAACTCTTTTACATGAAAGAGATAAGTATTTAGCATACAATATTAAAAATGCACCTGGTAAAAAAGTTATTGCAATACTTGGTGCTGCACATACACTTGGTGTTGAAGAAGAAGTTTTTAAAAAACAAGATATTAATGAACTTGATAAAATTCCTCCGAAATCTTTTATGGGGAAGGTTGTTCCTTGGTTAATTCCAATTTTAATAGTTCTTTTAATTGCATTTGGGTTTAAACAAAATATGGATACAGGTATTGAGCAAATTAAGTCATGGTTTTTATTTAATTCAATACTTGCTGCTGTTTTTACAGCTCTTTGTCTTCCTCATCCACTTAGTGTGATTACAGCTTTTGTGGCAGCTCCCTTTACATCAATAAATCCAATGTTAGCATGTGGATGGTTTGCTGGTCTTGCGGAAGCAAGCCTTAAAAAGCCAACGGTGGAAGATGTAAATAATATTCCTGATGATATTTTTAATATAAAAAGTTGGCTTAATAATAAATTTTTAAAGGCATTATTAGTTGTAATACTAGCTAATCTTGGTTCATCAATTGGAACTATAATAGCAGGAAGTAAAATTATTCAAAGTTTATTTTAAAAAGGTAATGGAAAAATGATATGTACCCTCTTTACTGGACAAACCAGTAAGGAGGGTATTTTTATGAAATATAGTTATGAATTTAAAAAAGAATGCGTACAATTGTACAGAGAAGGAAAATAGGCTACCAGGCAATAAAATGTATGATGAGCGCTAAAAATTCATAAAACGAAATATATAATTACATGATAAAAAAAGAAAAAGAAGGAAAAGCCAAAAAAGTTTGCAAATTTGCAGGCTTAAACAAATTCTTAAGAATCTACTATGCAAGAGTCATGAATTCAAAAGCCAAGAAAAAAGAATTAAAAGTAGAGTAAAATTTGGAAAACTAAAAAACAAGCCGATTGATTACTCTCGGCTTATTTGCCATGCGCTAATTTAATTACTCAAATAATCAAAAAACCTGAAATTAATTTCAGGTTAGGCTTGACTTTTGTTAGCAGGTTTTATTTCATGAAAAGGAGAACTAAAAAATATGGAAAGAGAAATGGTAAAAATTAACGCTAATCTCGTAAAGGAGCTGAATTTTACAAGATTTGAAAGAGAAGGAGAAGAAGTTCAAGTCGTTAATTTTTATTAGTAAAGAAGTACGGCAAGGGCAAAGAGTATATCAATTGCTCAGCCGATGGAGACAAGATAGAAATAGCTAAGGATTTCGAAAAAGGAGACTTAATTCACGTCTTTGGCTACTTCAAAAAAAGAGAATATAAACGGAAAAACATATAAGAACTTTGTAGTGAAGTCTTATAACAAAATTGAAAAGAAAGATAATGGAGAAATTTCTGAGGAGGAATAAATAATGGAATTTTTTACACAAGCAGTAGATGTATTAAAGATTTTAGTAATGACACTTGGTGTTGGTTTAGGTACATGGGGTGTTATTAACTTGATGGAAGGTTATGGTAATGATAACCCTGGTGCAAAATCTCAAGGTATTAAACAATTGATGGCTAAATAAAGAGGGCAAAAGCAAGCAAGAAAAGGTTGAATTTCAGCTTATCAAAAGAATAGATTGCTAAAAAGCAATATAACTGGTATAATAATTAATGTTCTGCACGAAATAAAATTTTAAGGTACAGGACTGTATTTGAATCTAAAACATAAAGTAGGAGGAGGAATATGGCAGTTTCATATAGACCTATATGGGTAGAGTTAGCAAAGCGAGAGCTGATGAAAACCGAGTTTCAAAAAATAGCCGGAATATCCGGCAATGTCCTTGCCAAAATGGGTAATAACGAGTACATATCCATGAAAAATCTTGAGAAGATATGTATGGCTATGGATTTATCGCCGAGTGAAGTGATTGAGTTTAGAGAAGATGAGAAAAATGCAAAATAAAAGATTTCGTCAATTAATTTACTGCTTTGAAAAGGTTGATAAGTATGAATAAAATTTTGATTATAGATGATGATAAAGAACTTTGCTCTTTAATAAAGAGGAGTGTTTTGCCTGTAAACATAGAATCTGATGTTTGCAATACAGGTAAAGATGGATTAAGAAAATTAGCGGAAAACGAGTATCAACTTGTCATACTTGATCTTATGATGCCGGGAATGGATGGATTTGAAACATTGGTTGAAATCAGAAAGACGAGTAGTTTACCCATCTTAATGCTCACAGCAAAGGATGACAATATTTCTAAAGTACATGGTTTAAGAGTTGGAGCAGATGACTACTTAACAAAACCTTTCAATATGGATGAACTTATAGCCCGTATTCATTCACTTATACGACGCTATACTCGTTTTAATCAAAAAGATGAAATACCTCAACAACTCGAATTTGATAGTCTTGAAATTGATTTGAATAATCGTTCAATTACTACAATTAACGGAATCTTTAAGTTACCACCCAAAGAATTTGACCTACTATTGTTTTTTGCAAGGAATCAAGGAAGAATTTTGACAAAAAAACAAATTTATGAAGAAGTTTGGGGAGAAGTGTATTGCTATGATGACAGCAATATTATGGCGATTATCAGTCGTCTTCGTAAAAAATTGGAAGCAAATCCCAAAGAATCGAAATATATTCAAACGATTAAAGGCGTCGGCTATCGTTTTAACAAGGAGGTCTAAGTTATATGGAAATAGCAATGATTATATCTGTTATAATCACAACCTTGTCTCTTTTAACTTCGTATCTCCGTATCAAACAAGCAAAGAAACAAATATCGGAAATGAAGGATATTTTAGTCGATATAAAAAACGGCAACAGCAACAGGCGCATTTTATCGACACCGAATGAACTTGTTGCCCCCATTGCCTATGAAATAAATGAAATTATCATCTCTTACGAAGATAAACTGTCCGCGTTTCGCCAAACGGAAGATACCAACAAACAACTTATGACAAGCCTTTCTCATGATGTCAGAACACCGCTTACTACACTTATAGGCTATCTTGATGCAGCACATAAAGGAATTGTTACGGGAGAAGAAAGAGAGAATTATATCAGGATTGCCCGGCGAAAAGCATATAACTTAAAAGAGTATATAGATATGCTGTTTGATTGGTTTAAACTCAATTCCGATGAGTTTCCAATGGAGATGAATCGTGTTGAAATCGGGGAGCTTACAAGAAGCATACTTATTGATTGGATACCGATATTTGAAGATAAAAAAATAGATTACAGCGTTGAAATTCCGGAGCAAGCTCTTCAAGTAAAACTTGATACGGAAGCTTATATTAGAATACTCAGCAATCTTATTCAAAATGTAATCGCTCACAGCAGTGCAGATAAAATTGAAATAACATTATCAAAACAAGATAAAAATGTAAAAATTCTTTTAGCCGATAACGGTGTAGGAATTGAAGAAAAAGACTTGGCACATATTTTCGAAAGATTATACAAATGTGATAAAGGACGGTCTGAAAAAGGCAGTGGTCTTGGACTTTATATCGTATATCAACTTGTAAAGAGAATGAAAGGCAAGATAACGGTAGATAGTATTCGATGGAAAAAAACTGTATTTACTTTATGTTTTCCTCTGATTGATTAAGGCTCTCTCCATAATATGAAGGGAGCTTATTATTTTATCGACATATTTAATCTTATAATTGCAAGGTTAATGCAAGGTTGTGGCAAGGTTAATGCAAAGTTGGTTTGATACAATTTCTCTTACAAGGAGGAGGATTAAATATGAGTGATTATATTATTAAAACAAAAAACCTTACAAAACAGTATGGTACACAAAAAAGTGTTGCTAACTTAAATATGAATATTCGTAAAGGGAGAATTTATGGTCTCCTCGGAAGAAATGGAGCCGGAAAGACCACGACTATGAAAATGTTGCTTGGTCTTACCAAACCCACTTCAGGAGAAATAGAAATCTGGGGAAAATCGCTACAAGGAAATGAAACAAAAATTTTACCACGAATAGGCAGTATGATTGAATCTCCTGGATTTTATCCAAATTTGACAGCAAGCGAAAACTTAACTATATTTGCAACACTTAGAGGAGTACCTAATCGTCACGCAATCAAAGACGCTTTAGATTTGGTAGGTTTACCGTACAAAGATAAAAAACTTTTTTCTCAATACTCTCTCGGTATGAAACAGCGATTAGCCATCGCTCTTGCGGTTATGCACGATCCTGAACTTTTGATTTTAGATGAACCTATAAACGGACTCGACCCTATAGGAATTGCAGAGATAAGAACATTTATACGAGAACTATGTGATAAAAAAGGGAAAACAATTCTACTTTCCAGCCACATACTTTCAGAAATTGCCTTATTGGCGGACGATATTGGAATTATTGATCATGGCGTTTTATTGGAAGAAGCAAGTCTTGCAGAATTGGAGAAGAAAAGCAGTCATCATATTCATTTTATTGTTTCAGATACAGCACAAGCCGCAAGAATTTTAGAGCGTACATTCTATGAGAATAATTTTTCAATACAAGATGACCATAATTTACACTTGTATAATCTTGATATGTCCGTGGGGAAAATTGTTACCGAATTTGTAAATAACGGATTGGAAGTATCCGAAGCCCACACTTGCGAAGAAACTCTTGAAGATTACTTCAAGCGAGTAACCAGAGGTGAAGGAATTGCTTAAACTTATAAAATGCGAATTTTTGAAATTGAAACGACTAAGGTTTATACAAATTACTTTGATATTAGCTGTATTATTTCCTATTGTGCTTACCATGTATGTTTTCAAAACAGGAAATAATTTTGAAATGCTTTATCGATTTGTATTTTTATATGGCGATTTACTTTTCAAACCTTGTGTACTTGGGATAATTGGGCTTATGCTTCTTTCGACAGAGGACGATAATGATACATTCAAGAATTTGTTGTCCATTCCAATTTCCGGGAGGAAGCTGTTTTATGCAAAAATATCTTTACTTTTATTGCTATCAATGTTGTACTCTTTTTTTGAATTATTAGCAACTTCTATAGGCGGGCTTTTTCTCGGGGGAATTCAGGACATTACAACATACGCATATCATAGTCTTATCAATGGAACTATGATATTCTTTGATGTTCTACCGCTTATTTTACTTTTTTGTATATTTCATAGAAATAAGATTTTTTCTATAATTTTAACTATTTTTTATGCGATTGCCGGATTTTTGTTGGTGAATGCATATGCTTCAGGCCTGAATGTTTCGAGTGGTTTTATCTCTTATCTACCTCGTATTGTTGCATTTCGTTGGTTTTTGTATGTTTTTTCTTTAGGACAAAATTCTGCAACGCTTTTTGTTCCTGAACTTTCGACAGTGAAAGCTTTCCAAATCCTTATTTGCACCGGAGTGGTTTTTATAGCATTTGCATCCGGCTTGTATGGTAGAAAGGAGGTCGTATAATGATATACCGAATGTTACATTGTGAGTTTATTAAAATCAGAAGAAATCCAATTTTATTAGTCGGTTTTTTTGCAGTATTGATTTCGGTAGGGTATTCCGTCTTTCAAATGTATTTGGGCTATAATGCAGGCGAAGAAATGAGCTTTGAGATTCTGAATTATGTGCTGGTATTTAATAATACAACTTTGGTATTTCCGGCTACATTTACTTTATTTGGTGGATATCTAATTAATCGAGAATATGAAGCAGATACGATGAAGTCCCTTTTGACAGTGCCGATATCCTTGAGAAAAATATTTATTATAAAAATATTAATAACAGGTATTTTTTCGGTGTTTTTCGGTCTGATAAGTTTCATCTTAGTAATGCTTTCAGGGCAATTTCTCCTACACTTTGACATTACATTGGAACAAACTGTTTTTTCGATTAAACAAGTATGTGGTATGGCATTATTTAACTATATAGCTGTCTCTCCGATAATAATATTATCTACAAGAAAACGAGGGTACTATATGATCGGAGCAGGTATATCTTTTTTGCTTGGATTAATCAGCCTTTTTGTAGGGAAATCAAGCTTAACCAACTTTTTTCCAATTACTGCCGGATATAAGTTAGTTGATTATGCAGCTGCTTACGAAACGGCAAATCCTCTTGTATCAATTGCGGTTTATTTAGTAATAATTTTGATTTTAGCTATTTGTATTTACTATCTTCCGCCGTACGATGATTTGATGATTGTTAGCAAAAAAAAGGGTATAAAAAAAAGAGTATAAATCTTTTTAAATAATTGGAGGGATAATCATGGACAGACTAAAAGAACTTAAAGAAGCCAAAGTGGCGGCACAGGAAGTTATCGCAAGAATAGATAATGCAATATCTTCATTGAATAGTGCATCATCTTGGGGAATTGCAGACTTACTTGGTGGAGGAGCATTTTCAAGTTTTTTAAAAAGAGGCAAAATCAAAGATGCAAATAGCGATATTAAAGAAATTTCTCGTTCATTGAATTTACTAAATAAAGAACTGGAAGATGTAAATATGCACTTACCTACAGAAGTTAGCGATACAATAAGTGACAATGTCTTTGATGTTTGTTTTGACAATATTTATACAGATTTTAAGGTACAGGAAGAAATAAAAGAAGGACTAAACGGATTAAAAGATTTCAGAACATATGTCGTTGAACTGATTGAAAAGTTGAATTACGAGATTGAAACTTTTAAATAACAAATCCCAATTTTTCAGATAAATAAAAATACCGCCTTGCCTAATAAAATCAAAAATCAAATACACACTAATATAAGCGATTAAGAGAAAAATCTTAGTCGCTTTTTTCATGCTTGAAAATTGAAAGGAGATGTATAAAATTGAAAGAATTAGAAAAGACAAGACAAAATATAAGAGTGTTGGAAGATGAGCTTGAGAAAACGGAAAAGCAGTTAAAACAGCTTGAAAATCAAGAGAAGAAAATTCTCAGGCAAGACAAATTGAGAGAGCAGAAAAAAAGAAATCACAGATTGATTACGAGAGGAGCAATGCTTGAAAGTTTTATTGAGAATGCGGAGGAATTGACAAATGAGGATATTAAAATCTTGCTTAAAGTTGCTTTTAATACTTCGGACATCAAAGAAACCTTGAGCATAATTCGAGAAAGTTGAGCGAGACGAAATAACATAATTGTCCCTTAGATTTTCTAAGGGCGCAATTATACACCCTAAAGGGTGATTGCGACCTGCGGTGCTTTTGCCCTACCGGGAGTAAAGAAAAAAGCTGAAGCATTTTTACTTTGATGTTATCCGAGGAGCTGAACGAAAAATAATCGTTCGCTTTTTCAATGTCAAGGGTAAAATGCACTTCGCTACCGCTCAGCCCTTGACATTAAAAATTTGAAATGTAATCAGACGGCAAGCCGACACACTGAAACAACAAGAGTTGAAAATTCAGTAGTCGGCTTTTTATATTTTAACATTTCAAATCGCTCACTTACGGAGCGAAGATACACAAATCTTTAAAGTCTCCACCTAAAACAACAAGAGAAAAAAACAGAAAGGAAGTGATGAGATGGCAGACAGTTTTCATTTCTCTGTGTCTATTATTTCAAGAGGAAAAGGAAAAAGTGCTGTTGCAAGTTCAGCATATATATCCGGAGAGAAAATAAAAAACGAATGGGACGGAGTAACTCACGACTATACAAAAAAGCAAGGCGTCATTCATAAAGAAATATTCCTACCCGAACACGCACCGCAAGAATTTACAGATAGGACTACTCTATGGAACTCTGTCGAACTCTTTGAGAAAAATTCAAATGCACAGCTTGCAAGAAATTTTATTATTGCCCTACCGAAAGAGTTAAGTCTTGAAGAAAACAAAAAGCTGATAAGCGAATTTATTGAAACTAACTTTACCAATGAGGGTATGATAGCAGATTTGGCAATCCATGATGAAAGTCAAGACGGAAATAATAATATCCACGCACATATTATGACTATAGTTAGACCGTTGAATGAAGATGGAACATGGGGACAGAAAAGCAAAAAGGAATATATGCTTGACGAGAATGGCAAAAAGATTTTAGGGAAAAACGGCAAACCCAAAACGAGAAAAGTCGAACTTACAAATTGGAATGACAGAGGTAATGTCGAAAAATGGAGAGAATCTTTTTCTAATCTCTGTAACCGATACTTACAAGAAAATGAAATTGATAAAAGAGTGGATCATCGTTCATTCAAAAGACAGGCTGTCAAACAAATACCGACTATACATTTAGGAGCAGCTGCAAGTGCATTGGAAAGAAAAGGCATCAGAACGGAAAAGGGAGATATCAATCGGGAGATTAAAAAACAGAATCAACTTTTGAAAGCAATTGGAGAAGAAATCAGGAAAATCACAGGATGGCTCAGTGATTTTAAGGACAGATTAAAGACTGCCTACCAAAAGCATAAGGAAGAAACAAAACTATCGGTGGAAAAAGAATCAGGACTTTTCAATCTCTATGAATACCTAAGTTTTTATCAGGAAATGCAAGAAATGAAAAGGACTGCCCTCTCCCCTTATGCCAAACGGAATAAAACTCTTTATGACCTTAAGAAATACGCAAACGGAGTTTTGTATCTTAGGAGCAATAACTTAAGAACTGTTTCAGAATTACAAAGCCACATCTCAGAGTTAAGAACGGATAATAATCAAATCTTTACATCCGTTAAAGAGAAAACTCAAAAGATAGAAAACTTAAACAAGTGCTTCGGATATGCGGAAACGATTAAGGCAACTCAAAAAACTTTCACAGAATGGCAGAATAAAAAAATCTTCAAGGATAACTTCTACAATGCCCATAAAAACGAAATCGACCAACACCAAAGAGCAAGAGCCATGCTTGAAAATTTATCCGGCAATAATAAAATACAGCCGAAGAAATGGACACAGGAAATCAGCACACTTGAAAAAGAAATTGAAAAGCTGAACGGACAATCGGAGAGTATTAAAGAAAAATACAATCAGATAAACCATATCAAGTATGCGGTTGGTATCGTCAATGAGGAATACGGCATAGACCTATCCATCGAGATAGATAAGGCGATTAAGCGAGGGGAAAAGGAAAGTGTTATTAAAAAACTGCAAGAGTTTAAGAAAGACAGTGACAGCTACAACAGAAAAAGGCAAGCGACCAAAGATTATTATAAAAACAGGGATACAGAAAGATAGGAGGACTAAAAAATGATTAACGAAGAAATTAGTAGGGAGATAGTGCAAGGAACGAAAGATGGAATTACTATGGCAATTCAATTCTCCAAAGAGTATGGGCAGATCCAAGATTATTTTTCCGAGAAGTTCAAAGATAGTAATTTCAGCCTTAGTAAACTCATGCCGGAAAAGAACGAGATACAACTCAAAGACCTATACAAAAAAGGGCAACTCAAAGAAATAGATGTATCCAAAAAAGACCTTGCGGAGTTTAAAAAAGAGTTAAATCGGAACGGAGTTAAGTTTTCTCTTATGGAAGATAAGGCGACAAAGGACTATGTGGCATTCTTTCAAGCCGATAATGTGAAGATTGTCGAGGTAGCTTTAAGAAAAGCGGTTGATAAGTCCAATGCCAAAGAAAAAGGAAAAGAGAGTATCGAAAAGCAAATTGATAAATTCAAAAATCTTGCCAAAGAAAATCCGTTTAAGGATATCGCAAAGGCAAAGGACAAGAATATTGACCTTGGCGGATAAGGGAGTACCGAATCGTTACCCCCATGCCTATTCACTGAAATACTCAAGGAATATAAGGGCTGATAGAACGAATCGTTCTCCGAGGTCTGAACGCTTCGTTTACCCCTTGAAATAAGGGAGTGGCGAAACACGACACCCTTAATGGAGGACGGAATCCCAATTTGGGAATATGATATAAGCTGATATCACAAAATAAGCTAATGCACTATTTCAGTGCGTGAGCTGATGTCGGAATACACGACGGCAGATTAGATGATACCCCGAAACAGGGCATCACATTAAAAAAATTAATATAATGCCTTGCACCGCATTTTAGGAGCAAGGACAAGGAAAATCTATTCAAAGGCAAAATAAAAGGCTAAAAACACCTTTCCACCGCCTCAGAATAGAAGTTACGAGGGAAGTAGTAAAAAGAAAACAGCTACTTCCCTTTTTTTATTTCAAAAATAGGAGGAACAACATGACAAAGAGCAAGAGATACTATTGGCTTAAACTGAAAGAGGACTTTTTCAACGATGTCCGTATGAAAAGACTTAGGAAGATTTCCGGCGGAGAAACTTACACCATCATCTATCTTAAATTACTTCTACTCAGCTTGAAAAATGAGGGAAACCTGTATTTTCAACAAGTAGATGAAACTTTTCCAAAGGAATTGGCACTTGTATTAGACGAAACGGAAGATGATATTGCCGTAACCCTTAATTATCTTCTCAAAGTGAATCTCATAGAAACGATTGAAACGGACGAGATTTTTATGACGGAAATACCGAGTTTAATCGGCTTTGAAACGGAATGGGCAAAGAAGAAAAGAGAGTACAGGGACAAATTAAAAGAGGACAATGTCCTCGATAAGTCCTTGCCTTGTCCTCCCGAAGTCCGACAAGAGATAGAGATAGAGAAAGAGATAGAGATAGAGTTAGAGAAAGAGGGAGATATAGAAATAGAAAAGGACAATGTCCTCCCCCACCCCCGTTTTTACGGAAAATATCAAAATGTGAAATTATCTGATAAAGAGTATGGAAGCCTTAAAGATAAGTTAGGTACTCATACTGAAACGATGATAGATAAGCTTTCAAGATATATAAAGAGTTCCGGCAGACACTATCAAGACCACTATGTGACAATCCTCAACTGGTATGAGCAAGACAAGGAAAAACTAACACAGAAAAAAAACGGCAGAAAAACCATACCCAACTATGATGACAGTCCGAGCATATAAAGCGGTGGAAACATCTTTTAAGGAGCTTTAATTAAAGTCAGGTATAAAACTATGCCAAGACGACAAAAGAGCCTTACGACTAAAATATACGGCAAAATTGGAAGGAGAATTAAACGAATGAAAAACAATGAGAATAATATCATAAGCATAAAGATACAAGGGCTTGACTACAGCTACAATACCGATACCCATTATGAAAAAGACGGTCATATCTACTGCAAGACCTGTAATGAACAAATAGATGGCGAGCCTGTCGAGTTAATCAATACAAAATTTATCTTCACCAAAGCCTGTAAATGCGATCAGGAAAGAAAGAGATTGGAAGAGGAAAGAGAAAGACAGAATAAGATAGCGGATATCAAGAGAAGATGTTTTGTAGAGAGAAATCAGGAAAACTTCACATTTGCAAACTGTGATAGTCATACGGATAAAGCCTTAATCGGAAAACTTAAAAGGTATGTGGAAGAATTTGAGGAGATGAAGAAAAACAATATAGGCTTGATTATCTATGGCGGTATCGGTACAGGAAAAACATTTCTATCTTGCAGTGTCCTAAATGACGTTATTGAGAAGTATCTCTATGAGTGCAAGATTATCAACTTCTCACAAATACTGAACGACCTACAAAAAGGCGGTTTCAATCTTGATAGGAACGAATATATCGGCAATCTCACAAGTAAAACACTGCTTGTATTTGACGACTTCGGTATCGAAAGAGATACGGAGTATGCCTTAGAGCAAATATACAATGTCATCAACGCAAGGTATCAGAAAGAAAAACCGACCATCATCACCACAAACTTGGACTATAAAGACCTTGAAAACGGAGGACAAGACCTTATGCTTTCAAGGATATATTCACGAATCATAGAAATGGGCATACCCTTAAAGGTTGACGGTAGCGACAGACGAAAAGCAAAACGAATGCTGAAGATAGAAAAGGCAAAAAACTTAATGGATAAATAAGCTGCGTACCCGAATTGGGAACGGAGGTCAAATTAAAAACTTAAAAAATAGACACAGGAGGGATTTGTAACTGTAACCTACAACAACAAAACTCCTGAAATTAGGCAAAGCTTGATTTTTTGCAAAGGCTAAAACCCTTGCAAAGTCAGGCTTTTTTAGTTTTTACGGTCTTGATTTAAGAGGTTTTAAAACTTCGGTTACAAGTTACAAGGTTACAAAGTTACAATTTTCATTTCCCGGAAAGGAGCAGATATGAATAAAAAGAAAACGGAAATTATTGTTAAGAGAAAATATAGAAAAGGAAGAACACCGGCACAAGCCTTTGCTTCCTTGATACTGAAAGACAGTTATGTTTCTAATAAGAAAGATAGTATTGCAATAATAAAAGGAAAGGAGTATAATACAAATAATTCAACTCAATCTTGCTTGCTTAACCCTCCAAATAAGGAGGAATAGCAATGCAAAGTGATTTTCAAACCAATCGTGTGGCAATTTATTGCCGTCTTTCAAAAGACGATGAGTTTAAGAAAGGAGAGAGTGCCAGTATACAAAACCAAAGGGATATGCTCATTGATTACTGCAAGCAGAGAAATTGGACAATCGCTGATATCTATGTAGATGACGGCTATACAGGACTTAATATTGACAGACCCGACTTTCAGAGAATGCTTGTCGATATCAAGGCTAAAAAAATTGATACGGTCATCACTAAAGACTTATCAAGGCTTGGAAGAAATTATTTGCAAACAGGAAAGTTTACGGAAGAATTTTTCCCGAAAAACGGTGTCAGGTATATCGCTGTCAATGACGGTGTGGATACCAATCAGGATAACAATGAGATAGTCCCCTTTAAGAATGTTCTGAATGAATTTTATTCAAGAGATGTATCAAAGAAAATGAAATCTGCTTATTACACAAGGGCGAAACAAGGGAAGTTTACAGGTTGCCTTGCACCCTTCGGCTACAAGAAAGATGAAAACAATCCTCACCTTTTAGTGATTGATGAAGAAACATCATGGATAGTTGAAAAGATTTTTGACTATGCTGCAAGAGGTTATGGAGTGCAATATATCAGAACTTTACTGAGAGAAGAAAAAATCCCTACCCCGACATGGTGGAACAGAAAAAAGAGCTTACGAAATGCCGTTACCAAATGGGAAAAGACTATGGAGGGTGGCGAATATGTATGGGATTGCACAACGCTCACAGAGATGATACAAAACCCTGTTTATTTAGGGCATATTGCATCACAGAAAGCCAATCATAAATTCAAAATCGGTTGGATATCCGATAAACCTCAAGAAGAATGGCTTGTAGTTGAAGATATGCACGAGGCTTTGATTGATGAAGATACCTTTGAGATAGCCAATGAAAAGCTGAAAAGCAGAAAAAGACCTTTTAAAACAGGAGAACTCAGCTTGTTTGCCAGACTGATTAAATGCCCCGACTGTGGCAAGTCATTAAATCTTGCAAGGAATAACTCTAAGAAAAAGGAAAAACTCTTTACTTGCAACACATACAGAAGATACGGCAAAGACTTTTGCAGTCAACACCGCATTATGTATGATGAAGTCTACAGGGTAGTTTTGGAGGATATCAGGAGCAATGCAAAACTTGCCTTGAAAGATGAAAAAGAAGTCCTGAAGATATTAGAGTTAAACCAAGAGGAAGAATTAGACAGTCAGGTCGTGCTTGCCGGACAGATGATTGAAGAAGATAGCCTTAGATACAAGGAGCTTGAAACGAAAGTTGAAAGACTCTATGATGACTGGATTGACAAAAGGATCAATGAAACAAACTTCAATCGCTTGATGGAAAAAACGCAAAAAGAGCAAAATATTCTACTTGAACGAATAAAGGTCAATGAGGAAAAGATAAAAAATTCCGAAAGCAAAGATATCAACATCAGCAAATGGATAGAATCCATCAAAAAATATCAGAACATTAAAAAACTGGATAGACACATTCTCAACGAACTCATCGACAAAATTTTTGTCTATGAAAAAGAGATTATAGACGGTGAAGTCGTTCAAACCGTTGAAATCTTCTACAATTTTCTACTAAACACCAAAGAATTAAATATAAAATACCACCTCTAAGTAGGGATAAAGCAGCTAATGGCAAAATAAGGATGGAATAACACAACAAATTCTCTAAAACAAAACACTAAATCAATGTAAGATTGAATGAAATCAATATTTATACTATAATTAAATAAATTTAACAAAGAGAAAAATAGGGATATTATGGCACTTAACTATAAACCATTATGGATACAATTAGCGAAAAAATGTTTAAAGAAAACTGATGTAATTGCTATGGCAGGACTTACAACAAATGTTATGGCACAAATGGGCAAGGATATACTAATTACATTTAAGAATTTAGAAAGAATATGTAAGGCTTTATCTTGCACTCCTAATGATATTATTAGTTTTGAAGATGAATTTTAAAAAGAAATTTAAAATGGAACAGATATGTATTAAAATAAAAAAACATTATTTTAAATGGTCAAAACACTTGACTTTTTTTTAATCTATAATATACTCAGAGCGAAAATAATTAAATATATAAAAATATAAAAACTAATGAAACTGTAATTTATATAGGAGGTAATATAGTTGGAATTTTCAGATGGAGAACTACTAGTAATGGAAGAATTGTGGAAAGGCGATGTCTTAGATGAAAATGGAGAAATCCAAGCTCTTGCCTTATCAAAAATATTAATGGAAAGGCACAATATAAGCAAAACATCTTGCTACACCTTTCTTGGAAGATTAGTAGAAAAAGGGGCGATAGCTAGGAGATATCCTAAATACACAATTAGGGTCCTTGTATTAAGGGAAGATGCCCTTTTGAATAAGCAAAAAGAAGCCTTTCATAAACTTTTTAAAGGATCGCTTTTAAATATGTGTAAAACGTTTTTACAAAACGAGGAAGTTACAAAAGAAGAAATAGAAGGGATGAAAAAATTAATAGCTAGCTTTGGCGAAGAGGACCAAGAGGAAGACAAGAATGGCAATAAGTCTAGTTAGGGTAATTATTCTAGAAAAATCTATAAAAAGCCTTTTTTTGCTAGTTGTTATTCTTTTAGTTAGACCAACCTTAAATAAAAAAGCCTTTAGGTCAGCAAGCATTATTTTGTGGATGGTCTTATTAATCTATTTAATAAGTCCCTATGAACTTATGATAGGAATAGATTGTGCCAAGGAAAATAGTATTTTATCATATTTACTTATTCTAACAAATTTTTTTAATTATTGCTTATGCTGGTTAGTAAGTAAACTAGGCTATATATTTTTTAAACTAAACCGACTAATAGGTTCGATTTTGATTTTTACTTATTTGGGAATAAAAATAAGTAAATTCAATAAAGTTATGAAAGGCTCTACCCTTACCCACAATACTTTATGCAAGGAAAAAATAAGTGAATTTGGATTAAAAAGAAAAGTAAAGATTTATATCAATAACAATTTAAAAACTCCCCTTACCTTTGGCATTTTAAAACCCAAGATAATCCTACAAGATCATATCCTAGCTGATGAAAAATTACTAGACCATGTTTTGATCCATGAACTAATGCACATAAGGAAATTTCACATCTTACTAAACCACCTAATAAATATTTTAGCTTGCCTATATTGGTACAATCCACTCTTATGGCTGAGCTTTAAATATATAGACCAAGATATAGAAATAAATTGCGATAAGCTAGTGGTTCAACAATTAGGCGACACAATAAAAAATAGAAAAGAATATTGCATGTCAATGCTAAAGTTATTAGGAATAAAAAGCAATACAAATAATTTTGTTTTAAATTTAAACCCAAATAAAGAAAGGATGCTTATTATGAAAAAATGGAAAAAGACACTTGCAGGTTTGATGGTTTTTATGTTTGCGTTTACATTTTGCTTACCGGTATTCGCCAATGTGACCGACCTAAATCAAGATAGGATTGATACAAAAGGTGATATAGTCACTAATATAAACTCGGAATTTGGAGATAGGGTTCAAATAATAAGTGACGAAGAGTATCAAAAGTTAGAATTAGGAGAAGTATCGAGGACAGGTCTTAGAGCAGCAAATGTTGATGAGAATATAAGATTAAGTAGATTTGATAAGATAGACTATGAATTTAACATGGATACATGGATAGGTCCAGTCCATGATGGATTTACAGTTAGATTAAAAGATATGTCTTGCTCAGGTGGAATTAAATATCAGGTAATTATTGAAGAGGATGGAAAAATTATCTATGATGAAAGATTTGCTTCAGACTCAACATTAAAAGTAAAAGCTTATAGAGGTAGTAAATATATAGTTACAATTATTAATCAAACAAATACAACATTATCAGGAAAGGTAAAGATAAACTCATATGTAAGATAGATAGGAGGTGAAATAATGGATTTAAATCCTATGAGATATAGTAATGGCGATTAGTTTAGATGCTATATTTTATAATATAACTAGAAACAACAGTTGGAAAAATAGAATATATTTGATTTTAATGTCAAATATATTGAGGTTAAGCAAAATTATATGAGGAGGTTAGAAATGAAGAGAAGATTTGCTCTATTAATAGCCATGGTGATGCTGTTAACAGCGATGGCAACAAATGTATTTGCTTCATCAGCAAATAATAACTCAAAAGTCAGCCCTAAAGAATGGCAAGAATGGTTTAATGGTCTAAGCAAAGAGGAACAATTAAGTGTAAACTATGAGCCAAGTCAAGTTTTAAAAGCACTTAGTGCTAATGAAGTTTCAAAAGTTAATATTGACGACAAATATGAAACCAAAACCTTTCTGACAGAACTACAGAACCTATATCCGACCATGGAAAAAAAGTCTATAAATCAATATATATCATCTTATATTGAGATTTTCAATATGTACAGGGGTATGTATCCAAATCTTTCAAATAAGGCTATCGCAGAAAAAGCAAAAGCGAATATGTTAAATAAGATAGAGTATATGATTGATGATTCAGAGTATGAAGCTAAGGATATTATAATCCGCTCAGCTAAAGAACCTGATGGGTATGAAGCCATTGTCGACTATATAAATAAAAATCTCAAGCCTAATTACTACGCTACTTTGGACACGACAGAAGAAAATATAAATATTCTAAAAAGACATATTAATAGTTTACCAAACGAAGTCAAAGAATCAGCATTGTTATATATTGAAGATATGGAATCAGGAGATAATTTCGACGAAACAATTGCTAAAAAATATTTGAAAACAAACATTTTATATAGAAACTCTGAAAAAGATGCAGCTTCAAAAGGTGTTGCTTATGCAAAAAAGTATTGGGAGAATTATAATCCCACCTTTCCTGATTGGGTGTTGATTGTGCTAATTTTGTTTCTCAATGTCTGTATGCGGGAGAAAAAAAGATGAAACACAAATATCCTAAAATAGACGATAGTAGAAACTGGTTTTCTTATGGTTCAGAAAAAAACCAAGCAAAGTATCTTCTACGTGGCGTGGTGCAAATATGTTTAAGTGGCACTGGGTCACAAGATCATATGCTTATAAGGATTTCGATCTGAGTAAAAATGGAGAACTTTCAAGGTTATACAACTATGCACAAGCTGGATACCCTATATCTTTTTTAAACTCTAAAGATAGCGCATATCATACTTTAATAATCACTGGCTTCGACAATAATAGAAAAGATGTTGGCGTAAGAAACCATTCAGGTAGAGTCGATAATGAAAAAACAGGTGTAAGATGGCTTAGTGGAGATAATGTTAAAGTAAGAGTATATGTCGTTTATAAATTATAACTAGGGTTTGATGAGTTAAGTGTAACAAGACAATACATTAGTCTTTTGGAACAGAAGCTCAACCAACGATTCCAGTAGGAATAGAAATTGCAAATAAACTAAGTACATGTATTTATTCATTATTTGGTTTTGATAAATTTGAGTGTGAGCAGTGTCATGTAGGTACAGAGGCGATTAAATGGTATATTTAAATCCTTAGAGGTATAAGAACGGCGATTAGTTTAGATGCTATATTCTATAATATAGCTAGAAACAACAGTTGGAAAAATAGAATATATTTGATTTTAATGTCAAATATATTGAGGTTAAACAAAATTATATGATGGAGGTAATTATGAAAAAGTTTAATAAATTTTGGATGGCTTCGTTAATACTATGTCTGGTGGTTGGAATATTCTTACCTAGTTCAGCATTAGCACAAGAAAATAATCAAGCCAATACTTCGTATACTCAATATGAACAGTATATAAGGGAGGGCATATTAGGAGAAGATGTTAGTTATGACGAGTGGAAAAATCTAGTAGAGTCCTCTCAGAAACTAGAAGATATACTATCTAACTCAACAGATTTTTATGAAGTGTATTCTTCTGATGCCACAATGGCAAGAGCAAGTTTTACACCTAAAAAGGGAGACGTTATAATAACAAATGGGACAAGTTCAGCTGGGATTTTAGGGCATGCTGGGATTGCAACTTCTAGTGGGTATGTTTTCCACATTGCAGGACCAGGATATCATCCAGGATATATTGCTTTTTCTAGCTGGCATAACAACTACACAAATAAAAACAGAAGTTCATGGACAAAAGTATATAGACATAATAGCAGTATGGTAGCTAATGCGGCTGCAAATTGGGCAGTTAATACTTATTCGGGTTCTAATGCAGAATATAAGATAACTGGTAATTTAGCTAGTACAGACGTCACTTATTGTTCTAAATTGGTATGGCAAGCGTATTATTATGGTCCATCATCCCATCAAGTTAACGGTCCAACAATAGGATACAGGTTACCATATGATTTACCAGATACAATACACAGTTTAAGCTACAAGCACACTTACTAGGACTTAGTATTATGATAAAGAAAAAAAAGATGATATTACTAGTAGTAGTTATAATCATACTTGGTACAGCTATATACCAATATCCATTGCAAAAAAAATTAGCACAAAGAAGCTTCGAAAATTATATAACTAAACAAGGAATAGCTATCGATAATATTTCTAGTAAAAGATTTATTAAAGACTGGAAACAGGGAGGATACTTGGTAGTTGTAACTTTTAATGATGATATAAACAATAAATATTATTATCATTATGATGTGTGGACGCATAAAAAAGGCGAATCATTGAAATTTAATAGAATGACATTAACTATTATCGATGAAAAAAATTCTCTTACATTAGAATATCCTTGGGATGGTAAGTGCAAGTATCCTCCTATTGAAGAGTGATGAAGATGTGGATGAGTAAGCAAAGACTGATAAGGATAGAAAGGGTATATTCTTGAAGCTTCATTAAAAAACTAGACTGAATGATGTTGAAAAATACGGATAATGTAACAAATCATGAATAAAATAGATACGGGAAAAACAATTCCAAGTCCAAAAACTGTTAACGAGATTTCAAATGCGCTTGGCGTTTGTACATTTTAAGTATTTGATTTAGATGTACAAGGAATATTTATGTGTCCAAATTGTAGTGGATAACTGTGTGTTAAGATTTGTGCTTCAAATATATGAAAGTGGTTTAAACTTTATGAATTATAGTAATCCTCAGAGGTATAAGAACGGTTATTAGTTTAGATGCTATATTCTATAATATAGCAAGAAACAGTAGTTGGAAAAATAGAATTTATTTGATTTTAATGTCAAATATATTGAGGTTAAGCAAAATTAAATGAGGAGGTAAGAAATGAAGAGAAGATTTACTCTATTAATAGCCATGGTGATGTTGTTAACAGCAATGGCAACAAATGTATTTGCTTCATCAGCAAATAATAACTCAAAAGTCAGCCCTAAAGAATGGCAAGAATGGTTTAATGGTCTAAGTAAAGAGGAACAATTAAGTGTAAACTATGAGCCAGCACAATCACAACAATCACTTAGATTTTCGGATGAAGATATGGAGTGGTTAAACTGGTATAATTCTCTTTCTAAAGAAGAACAATTAGCCGTAAACTATGTTCCAAGTCAAATTTTAAAAGTGTTCAGTGATAATGAAGTTTCAAAAGTTAACATTGACGACTTAAAACTAATATGGAGTAATATTAACAGTTGCAATAAATTTTTTAGATGGAGATTTAAAATCAAGCTTAGAATATTTTAACTCTATCGTAATCAATAAGGAAACAGGATTAATAATTGCAGCTACAACAAATGATTTATCAGCTGGAACACTATTAAATAATCAGGTTATTCGTTCTACAAATGATTTAATAGAATTAAAAAATTATGAATATAAAAATTCTTTAACTAGAAGTTACAAAAAAAATAATAGCTATGATTTTGAGAATAGTATTAAAAAATTTGAAAAATATGTTGAAGAGATAAATAATGAGCAATTAGCTTATACTGAACAAACAAAAATAGTTTTGAGAAGAACAAGATACAGTAGTTTTTCAAGTGCTCAAAGAAAGACAATGAGAACATATCAGGACGATTGGTTTGAAGGATTCAACCCTAATTATGCAAACTTTGAAGGTTATGGCGAGGATTGTACAAATTATGCTTCACAAGTACTTTATTCAGGTTGCAAGACAATGTATGCGAAAAGAGGCTCAAGAATAGCTGGTTCAAATTATTGGTTTTATAGAAGCTAAAGAGATAGAAGTAGCTCTTGGACAGTGTTAATGAACTAAGGTCTTTCTTATTAAATAATAGCACAAAGGGTCCGTCTGGTAGTATATCAAGTACTTTTGGAGCTTTAGAATCAGGAGATATAATACAACTTGGAAGCAATGGAAACTTTTATCATTTTATAGTAGTTTATAACAAAGGTGGAGATCCAACTGTAACAGCACATACTGATAAATATTCAGGTTATTACTCATCAAGATATGGTGGTTCTCCTAATTCAAAAATCCATATAGATGGATATTATTATTGAACTGGTTTATGGCATGAAAATCTTAAAAGATAGCAAAAGGAAGTTAGTTTTTATCCTATTGATCTTTGTGATTGCTATTGTTTCTATTACTGCTTGCACAAATAAACCTGAAAAAGAAATCGAAAATGATTCTTATAAATTTGAACAAGATTCATCTCTCTCAAAATTTATAAATCCAAATATACAGAAAGAAGTTCTTGAATCAGATATTGGAGTAGTTGCACCAAAGTTAGCTTTTGCGAGTGATAATTATGCTGGCATTCTTAATTATAACGGACTTTTGATATATAACATAAATGACAAAAAATTAAGCTCAGCGATAGATATTAAAGGTCTGGGATTTGATCAAATTCAAGGCGATAAAGCAATTGATATATCATCAAATAATGAGTATTTAATCTTAAGCAAGTTTGGAGAAAAAAAGGGATATATCTATTCGTTTGAAGATAAATATTTATCTAAAACTGATGATATTTCAAAAATTGAATCTAAAAGGGCAAAATATCCAAATTTTGATGAAATCAACACAGTTAAATTAAAAATTGGAGAAAAAGATAAAGAAATTGATGTAATTAAAACAGAAAATCGATATGTAATTTTGATACTCGATTACAATAATTTAAAAAACTCAGACTTTCTTGAGGTTGATAAAAACTATGATATAGTTTCAAAGTTTAAATTATATAAATAGAATTCATTATAACGAGTAAAATAACTAAAATAAGAAACATATAAAGTAAAAAGCGATTAACATCAAAAAATCTTAGTCGCTTTTTTATAAAATCAGAAAAAAACAAAATGGATACCGCCTACAAAATATAGGTTAGCATCCACTATAACTAATTAATTAAATATTGTGTCCAGTTTTATGGGTACACATCATAAATCAAAATCATTGCCTTTTTTTATTTTTCATGCTTTTTATTACTTCTCTTATTATTCTAACTAAACCTTGAGATAAAACTATACCAAGAGCAAGTGCAGAAGTAGTTAAAGTTGTTTTAATAACCTGCTCGCGCATCAATACATAATTAGATTCAATAAAGTAATACATAATATAGTACATTCCAGCACCAGGTACTAGAGGTATAAGACATGGTAAAGTAAAAACTGTGGCAGGCTTTTTAAAATGTATTGCAAAAGTTTCAGAAAATATACCAATTAAAAATGATGAAATTAAAAAGGAAATTATATAATTCCCACTAAAATCAAATAATAATTCATAGATAACCCATATAAAGCCACTAAGAGCTGAAGTGACAAGTCTAACCTTTTTTGGAAGTTTAAAATAAATTGTAAAGCCATATGTTGCAAGCATTGATAAAAAAAATTGAATCAGTATCTTCATATTATAAACCTCATAATTTTTAATCCAACTCCTACACCAAAGGCAATAGCAAGTGCAATAAAAAAGGCTTTAATCATAGTTATAGCACCCGTAATAAATTCTCCACTCATAATATCTCGAACTGAATTTGTTATTGCAACACCAGGTACAAGAAGCATTATAACACCGATAATAATATTATCAATATTTGAACCAAAGCCAAAATACGTAAATATAATGGCAAGAACTGATGTGATAAAAGCGCAGATAATATTATTTATAAAGAAAGAAAGTTTAAAATAGCTTAATTTTTCAAGAACCACTGAAATAAAAATTCCAATAATAAAACTTGCAAAAAAGTCTTTTATACTTCCTCCAAATAAAACTGAGAAGAAAGAAGATGCTATTCCACCAGAAATATAAATCTTCAATGGATTTTCTTCTGTTCCATCAATGTGAAAAAGTATGTCATAAGCCTCTTTAATTGAGAGATCTTTTGAAACAAATTCCCTTGAAAAAGAATTTACAGCATCAATTTTATATAAATTTGTGTCGGAAATAGTAATTTTTCTGAAATTGCTAAGAGTTTCACCTTCAAACTCCATAGAAATAAAAATTGCAGAGGGAAGAGCATAGGCAGATACATTAGAAATGTTTGAAACAGATTTACAAATTCTTTCAATAGTATCTTCAGCTCTATAACTTTCTGCTCCATTTTGAATTAACAGTGCACCTGTGAATAATGAAAGATTCATTAAATCCTTTGCATCTTTTATATTATTTAATACTTTTGCCATTATATCACCACATAAATTATACTATGGAGATTTTTTATTCTCAATTGTAAATACTAAATTGAATCTAATAATTTAATTTGTTATAATCAATAAGATAGGGGTGATTATATGGAAATGCCCATAGTTTCAATAATTGGCAGACCAAATGTCGGTAAATCTACTTTATTTAATAAAATAGTAGGAAGAAAAATTTCAATAACAGAGGATACTCCAGGTGTAACTAGAGATAGAATTTACCAACCTGCATCATGGCTTAATTATAAATTTTTACTTGTTGATACTGGAGGACTTGATTTAAAAGATGAAGACATTTTTATGTCTAATATAAAGGCACAAATCGATATGGCATTAGAAACTTCTGATGTCGTAATATTTTTAGTAGATGGTGCTGAAGGATTGAATCCAACAGATAGAGAAATTTCAAATTTTTTGAGGAAAAACAAGACTAAAGTAGTTTTAGCGGTAAATAAATATGATTCAAAAATCACAAAAGAAAATATTTTTGATTTTTATGAATTAGGTTTAGGTGAACCCATTGGCATAAGTGCAGAACAAGGCATAGGTGTAGGTGATTTACTTGATGAAGTTGTAAGCGATCTTAAACCAATAAATGATATGGAAGACGATGATAATATCAGAGTAACTTTAATTGGAAAGCCAAATGTTGGTAAATCTTCGCTTTTAAATTATTTAACTGGAGAAAATCGATCAATAGTTACAAATATTCCAGGAACTACTAGAGATTCAATTGACTCTTTAATTAAATATAAGGACAATGAATATATTTTTGTAGATACTGCTGGGCTTAGAAAAAAGAAAAAAATAATTCCAGGAGTTGAAAGGTATTCTGTTATAAGAACTCTTACTGCAATTGAAAGATCTAATGTATGCGTTCTTATGATTGACGCTCTTGAGGGTGTAACAGAACAGGACTCTAAAATTGTAGGTTATGCTCATGATAATAATAAGGCAATTATTATTGCAGTTAATAAATGGGACGCT
The DNA here is from genome assembly GCF_050315115.1 of Peptoniphilus sp. SGI.035. Taxonomy (NCBI): domain Bacteria; kingdom Bacillati; phylum Bacillota; class Tissierellia; order Tissierellales; family Peptoniphilaceae; genus Peptoniphilus; species Peptoniphilus sp. SGI.035. The sequence goes on along the minus strand of NZ_JBNPOJ010000004.1, from coordinate 24,723 downwards.
CTTGAAAAAGAAACAAAGACTATGAAAAATTTTGAGAAAGATATTAGAAGCAAACTTCCTTTTGTAACTTATGCTCCAATAATATTTATATCTGCAAAAACCGGTCAAAGAGTTAAGGATTTTTTGGATTTAATAGAAGTTGTAAACAACAATTACAATCACAGAATTCAAACAGGAGTACTAAATGATATTTTAAATAGAGCTGTTTTAATGAATCAACCTCCATCTGATAAAGGAAAGAGAGGAAAATTATATTACGGTTCACAAGTAAGTGTCAGACCACCTAAATTTTTGCTTTCTGTAAATGACAAAGAATTATTCCATTTCTCATATCTTAGATATATTGAAAATCAAATTAGAGATAGTTATTCCTTTGCTGGAACTCCAATTATTTTGGAATTAAAAAATAGAATTAGTTCAAGAGCTGACAAAGGACCTAGAAGATGAATTATCTTATAGTTTTAATCCTCTCCTATTTTATAGGAACAATTTCTGGCTCCTATATTATTGGTAAATTATTCTTAGATAAAGATATTAGAAATTACGGTTCTGGAAATGCTGGCACAACTAATGCAATGAGAGTACTTGGAAAAAAAGCAGGAGTTTTGACTTTTGCGATTGATTTTTTAAAGGGAGTGGCTGTAACTTATATTATTGGAAAAATTTTTGGAGTGGATTTTGTTCCGCTAGGAATACTTGGAGCGGTAATAGGACATGATTTTCCATTTTATATGAGTTTTAGAGGTGGAAAAGGCGTTGCAACTACACTGGGCGCACTTGCACTTTTTAATTTTCCACTCACTTTAATATGTTACATTGTATGGGTTCTAGGAACTGTTCTCACAAAAATGGTTTCAGTTGGTTCAATTTTATTTTTCATTTCAATTATCATTGTCTACACTTTTATGTCCCAACTAAGTATTGCAAATATAATTTTGATTATTGTAATTGCTTTAATTGGAATAATAAGACATAAGGAAAATATAAAGAGAATTATAAATGGAAATGAAAATAAAATAGGAGGTAAAAAATGAATATCACACTATGTGGTGGTGGAAGCTGGGGAACTGCTGTTGCAAGGCTTTTGTCAAATAAAGGACATAATGTAAACTTCTATATTAGAAATAAATCTGTAGTAAATGATATAAAAAAAAATAAAGAAAATACAAAATATCTTCCAGGAGCTAAGTTTAATAACGATATAAATCTAACCAATGAATTGTCTAGTGTTCTAGGCAATATTGATGTTTTTGTACTTGCAGTGCCAACTTCAAGTGCTAGAGAAATTCTAGAAAATATTAAGGGGAAGATTCCAAAAAAGACAATTATTGTAAATTTGTCTAAGGGTATTGAACTTGAAACACTAGATAGAATATCAGAGATTTCAGCTGAAGTTTTAAAAGATAATTCATTTGTTGCCCTTTCAGGTCCATCTCATGCCGAAGAAGTTGGAAGGGATATTCCAACAACAGTTGTGGTTTCGTCTACAGATTTGAAGGCAGCGAAAACTATCCAACATGAATTTTCTACTTCAATTTTTAGAATATACACAAATCCTGATTTAATTGGAGTTGAAATGGGAGGAGCTCTTAAAAATATTATAGCACTAGCTGCAGGAATGAATGATGGACTTGGCTATGGTGATAACTCAAAGGCTGCTCTTATGACTCGTGGAATTTATGAAATGAGTAAGCTTGGCATTGCAATGGGTGCAAATCCTCATACATTTAATGGCTTGTCAGGAGTTGGAGATTTAATTGTTACTTGCACAAGTATGCACTCAAGAAATAGGAGAGCTGGAATTTTAATTGGCAAGGGAAAATCCATGGATGAGGCTTGCAAAGAAGTTGGTCAAGTTGTGGAAGGTGTAAAAACTGTAAAGTCTGCTTATAAACTTTCAAAGCTAAAAAACATTGAAATGCCAATAACAAATGCACTTTACCAGGTACTGTATGAAAATTATGATCCAAAAAAAGCTGTATTTGATTTAATGACGAGAAAAAACAAGGACGAAATAGAGCAAATCTTTTTCGAATAATAACATATTGCGGGAGTTTGTGATATAATTATTTGATGAATAGGTGGTTATTTGAATAATTTTTTAAAAAAAAATAAATTTTTTAGGCGAAGGTTAATTGCTCTTTTATTATTTATTATTATCATGATATTTTTTACAAAATTAATAAGAGGCAATCGCACAAATAATTATAAAACAATATTTCCAACTTTGACCACTTTTGAAAAAGACATTGATACAAAAATTTATAATCTATTTGAGGAAAAAACATATTTTTCTATAGGCGATGGCATCGCCGTTTTTCATGCTAGTGAAGGACAAAAAGTTCCAGCGGGTTATGAAGTTGCAAATTTAAATTTGATGGAAGATGTTTCTTCTTTAAAAGATGAGTTAAATAAGGTTAAAGCAGCATTAAAAATTAAAAAGGGGATTGAACCCGTAGAAAAAGAAAACAATCATAGTTTTACAAGAGATCTTCAGGAACAAATTAAGAATAAAAACTATTCTGGAGTTTACTTTGATATTAATTCCTCTGATGAAGCTTCTATAGAAAATATTAACGAGGCAGAGTTAAAAGATTATCTTTCATTATCTGAAGATGCTCTTGTGCTTAAAGAGAAGGATTTAGAAGGGAGGATTTCAAAATATAATTATTCATATGTTACTGAATTTAGTGGCATTGTTTCTTACAAAATAGATGGAAATGAAGATTATTTCAAAATTGATAATCTTGATAAGTTTACTTATAAATATCTAGACAAAAATTATAATTTTAAAAGTTTAGAAATGGAAACTAAAGTAAAGAATGGTGATCCTCTTTTTAAGATTATAAATAATCTTAATTGGAAAGTCGCTTGCACTATAAATAACGTATCACAGATTACAAATTACAACATTGGTGATTCAGTAAAGATTCAAATTCCTGATATAGAAAATTTATATGGCAATGTGGAAAAAATAAATAAGGATAAGGATCATGCAGTTATAATTGTAAGTTTAGATAGATATTTTGAAAATGTGTATTCAAATAGGATTCATGATGGAAAAATTATTGTAAATAAAACTAAGGGATTTGAAATTCCAAAATCCACTTTAATTGATAGAAATAATTTGACGGGAGTATACGTTCAAGAGATAAAGGGTCTTGTTAAATTTGTGCCAGTTGAAATAGTTAATGAAAATAGCGACAATGTATTTATTAATAAGGGCAACAAACAATCGGTGATTAATATTGGAGATAAGAGTTATAAAACTGTAACTGTAAATGATGCCATTGTATTGAGTCCAAAAACTGTGGATGAGTCAAGGATATTAAATTGAGGTGATATTTTGAATTTAGAAGAAAATTTAAAAAAACTTTATGAAGACATTGAGCTTGCAAAAGATCATTCTAACTTTAGAAGGGATGTCAAGCTAATTGCTGTTTCAAAGACACATCCTGTTGAAATGATAAAGGAATTTAATAAACTTGGTGTCATAGATTTTGGCGAAAATAAAGTTCAAGAGCTTGTTTCAAAAATTGAAGATAAAGAAATTGAAAATAAATTAAAAAATAATAAAATAAATTTTCATTTAATTGGCAATTTACAGACTAATAAAGTAAAATATATTTATGACAAAGTAGAATTAATTCAGTCTCTTGACAGAATAAAATTAGCTCAAGAAATCGATAAAAGAGCAGCAAGGGATAATATAAAAGTAAATTGTCTTGTTCAAATAAATATTGGCAATGAAGAAACAAAATCTGGCATAAAATATAAGAATACTGAAGATTTTATTTATGAACTTTTAGATTATAAAAATATAAATATTAAAGGTCTTATGGCAATTGCACCCAATAGTCCTGATGAGATTTTTCTAAGAAAATTATTTGAAAAAATGAATAATATGTTTGAAAATATTTCGTCAAAAAGATACGAAGGTGTTGAAATGAAATATTTATCAATGGGTATGAGCCATGATTTTAAATTGGCAATAGAAGAAGGATCCAATATGATTAGGGTTGGTTCTAAATTATTTGGAAATAGAAATTATAATTAGGAGGATATTATGGCAGAAAAAACAATGGACAAATTAAAGAAAATTTTCGGTTTTGCAGATGAATATGAATACGAAGATTTTGACGATGAGTTTGAAAATGATGTTAAGGAAAATGAAGTGGCTGAACCTACTTATACAACAAAGAGTATTACTCATTCTAAAGCTAAACCTAGAGTATCATCAAATGGTATGGTAATTACAGTCCACGAACCACTTTCTTATGATGAATCACCACTTATTGTTGATGATTTAAGAGATTTCAAAGCAGTTGTTTTAAATTTTGAACAACTTGATGTTGATGTTAAAAGACAAATTTTCGATTTCGTAAGTGGAGCTCTTTATGCAGTTGATGGCAAGATGCAAAAAGTTAATAAAGATATTTTTATCTTAGCACCAAACAATGTTGAAATTGATGGATTAAAAGAGCAACTTAAAAACAATGGAATGTTTCCTTGGTAAAATTAAATAGAATAGATTTAATTAATCATATAAACAGACCTGAGGAAAGGACTGCTATAAGGAAAGTTATTGATAAGATGGAGCATGTAATGAATAGTTATATAACTACATCTACTGACTTTTTAAATCCTCATGAGATTAATTTATCTATTTCCATTTTAAATAGGTTTAAAAATGAGATTTCCTATGAAGTTTTTGGGGGATATGAAGACAGTGAATCTAATATCATATATATTTATCCAAGTTTTAAATATAAAAATGATGCAGAGGATATTGTCTTATTCAAATTTGAATCTAATGAAAAAATTAAACATAGCGATGTGCTTGGATCAATTTTGGGTTTGAGCATAGACAGACGAAAAATAGGTGATATTTTAATTGGAGAAAAATTCACTTATTTTTTTGTTAAAAGAGAAATTGCAAACTTCATAGAAATAAATCTCACAAAAATTTCCAAACATAATGTTATTCTTAGTCGTGAAGAAAAAGCTCTAGATCTTCCTAAAAAAGAATTTGATTATAAAAAAATTATTGTATCATCTTTTAGACTTGACAATTTAATTTCAAAAGTTTTTAATTTATCAAGGTCAAAGGTAAAAAACATGATAAATAATGAACTTGTGAAAGTCAACTTTTCTGTTGAAACTAGATCTCATTTTGAATTAGATTTAGGCGACTTAGTTTCATTAAGAAAGTACGGGAGATTTAAAATTTATGATGTAGAGGGAAATACCAGAAAAGGAAATTTTGTAGTTATAGTGAGATTAAACAAATAAGGGAGATTATTATGTTTGTTGCTATTTTTAGCATTATTTTAATAATTATAGATCAATTCACAAAATATTTGGTAGTTACTAATATTGCAAACGAAAATCCAATTGTATTAATAGATGATTTTTTGAGGCTATACTATATAGAAAATAGAGGTGCAGCCTTTGGAATTTTGCAAGGATTTAGATTTTTATTTGCAATAATTACAATTGTAGTTTTACTAGTTTTAATAATATTTTTGGTTAAAAATTACAATAAGGTGCCTTTTATTTATTTATTAAGTTTCAGTCTTCTTATTGGTGGAACTATTGGAAATTTTATTGATAGAATTAGACTTCATTATGTCGTTGATTTTATTAGCATGAAGTTCTTTGGACATGATTTTGCAATTTTTAATTTTGCCGATATGTTTATTGTTATTGGGACAATTTTAATTTCTATTGGAATAGTTCTTCACGACAATAAAAGGTGATGTATGTATAAAAATACTTTTGTAATAAATTCAGAGGCTGTTGACACTAGACTTGATAAATTTTTAGATAAAAAGCTTGAAATAAATAGATCTCAGATAAAAAAGTATATTAAATCAGGTAATATAATATTAAATGGGAAAATTGTAAAAGCTGGGTATAGTTTAAAAAAGGGCGATATAGTTACAGTATCTTATGAAAATGAGAAGCAACTTCTCCCAGAGAAAATTGATTTTAAAGTTTTATATGAGGATGATTATCTCGCTGTAATATCAAAGCCACAGGATTTAGTTGTGCATCCTGGAGCTGGGAATATTAGTGGTACTCTCGTAAATGGTTTACTATATAGATTTAAAGATTTATCTAATCCGATAGATGAGGAAAGACCGGGAATTGTACATAGGCTTGATAAAGATACATCTGGTCTTATGATTATTGCAAAAAAAGACGAAGCCTACTACAAACTCATAGAAATGTTTAAAAATCACAAAATTGAAAAACATTATTTGGCAATAGTCCACGGATTTATCGATGAAGATTTTAAAGTTGATGCATCCATTGGACGAGATCCTAATAATAGAATAAAAATGAAAGTAATTGAAGAAAACTCTAAGCCTTCTTCTACAAGTTTTCATGTTTTAAAAAATTTTGATAAATTTACTTTGCTTGATGTTCTACTGCATACTGGAAGAACGCACCAAATTAGAGTACATTTATCATATGTAAATCATCCAGTTGTAGGGGATGAAACTTACGGTATAAAAAATAAATATAAAGTTAATAGACAACTTTTACATGCTTATAAACTTAAATTTATTCACCCAATAACAGGTGAAGTTATTGAAATTATAGATGAATTTCCAAAAAGATTCACTGATTTTATGAGTATTTTTAGCGAGGAGAAATAATTTGAATAAGTACGATGTGATAATTGTTGGAGCAGGTGCCAGTGGTGTCTTCGCTTCCTATGAATTTAAAAAATTAAATTCAGATTTAAAAGTTTTAGTAATTGATAAGGGAAATACAATTTATAAAAGACAATGTCCAATAAAAACAGGTAAAGTTGAAAATTGTATTGGATGTAAACCTTGTAACATCATGAATGGATACGGTGGTGCAGGAACTTTATCTGATGGAAAATATAATATAACTACGAATTTTGGCGGACAAATGCATGATTATATTGGAAAAGATGAGTCAATTGAATTAATGGAGTATGTGGATTCTGTTCTTTGTAAGTTTGACGGTGGAAATTCTAAACTTTATGAAACAACTGCTTCAAATTTAAAGACTCTTGCACTAAAGCATGATCTTCATTTACTAGATGCTAAAGTCAGACATTTTGGAACTGATAGAAATGTAAAGATTTTAGAAAAGATTTTTGAGTGGACAAAGGATACTATTGACATGATTTTTAATACAACCATTGTCGATGTTGAAAAAAATGATGAATTTAAACTAACAACTGATAAGGGTGAAATATTTTATTGCAATAAATTAGTTCTTGCTTCAGGAAGAAGTGGGTCAAAATGGATTTCACAAATTTGTAAGAAGTTTAATATTAATTTATTTTCAAATCAAGTGGATATTGGGGTTAGAGTTGAACTTCCCGCTGAAGTTTTTAAGCATATAACAGACGCTGTATATGAATCAAAAATAGTTTATCAAACTAAAGCTTACAATGACCTTGTGAGGACTTTTTGCATGAATCCTTATGGACAAGTAGTAGCGGAAAACACTAATGGAATTATAACTGTAAATGGACATTCCTATGCGGATCCAAAACTTCAATCTGATAATACAAATTTTGCTCTGTTAGTTAGCAATACATTTACAGAACCTTTCAAAGATTCAAATGAATATGGTGAATCCATAGCAAAGCTTAGCAATATGTTAGGTGGTGGAGTTCTTTTACAAAGATTTGGAGATCTTGTTAAGGGAAGAAGATCTGATACAAGAAGAATGCTTAAATGTTTTACAGAGCCTACTTTAAAAGCAACACCAGGAGATTTATCTCTTGTAATTCCAAAAAGACAATTGGATTCAATTATTGAAATGATATATGCACTTGATAAAATTGCACCAGGGACTGCAAATGACGACACTCTTTTATATGGAGTTGAGGTTAAATTTTATAATTCAAGAGTAGAAACTAACTCAAATTTTGAAACTTCAGTAGAAGGTCTCTTTGTCGTAGGCGATGGTGGAGGTGCAACTCATTCACTTTCTCAAGCTTCTGCTTGTGGTGTATATGTTGCGAGATATTTAAATAGTATTTTAGGCTAAGAGTATGTATTTGCATACTCTTTTCTTGATAAATAAGCTATTTTTCAGTTATAATATAAACACATGAAATGAGGATGTAAATGGAAAATAAAGAATTAATTAATGATATAAATAACAATATTAATGAATATATTAGAAATATAAAAGAAAACGTTGATGAAAAAAAAGCTCTTGTTATAACTCATGGTTGTCAAATGAATGAACATGACTCTGAGAAAATAACTTGGCTTCTTGAAAAAATGGGGTATACTTTTGTAAATGATGTTGAAGATGCAGATCTTGTAATTTTAAATACCTGCTCTGTTAGACATTCTGCTGAAGACAAAGTATATGGTCAACTTGGAAATTTGAAAAATTTAAAGTCTAAGAAAAAAAATATTAAAGTTGCAGTATGTGGGTGTATGATGCAAAGGGAGGAATCTAGAAATTATGTGATAGAAAAGTTTCCAAATGTTGATATTATTTTTGGAACAAATAATATTTGGAAGCTTCCTGAACTTTTAAGTTCATCCTATGGTGGCAGAAAACTTTCAATTGACATTGAGGAAAATCCACTTAGCATAGATAATTCTCTTGGTGCAAATAGACTTTATAATTTCAAATCCTATGTGAATATTATGTATGGTTGCAATAATTTTTGCTCCTATTGCATAGTTCCTTATACGAGGGGAAGAGAAACTAGTAGAAAACCAATTGAAATAATTAGAGAAATTGAAGAATTAGCAAAAAATGGAACTAAAGAAGTGACTCTTCTTGGGCAAAATGTAAATTCTTATGGCAAAAATTTTGACGATAAATTTTCTTTTGCAAATCTAATTGAAGAAATTAATGATATCAAAGGAATTGAGAGGATAAGATTTATGACATCTCATCCAAAGGATATCTCCGATGAATTAATTTATTCCTTCAAAAATTTAAATAAACTTTGTAACTTTTTGCATCTTCCAGTTCAAGCTGGTTCTTCAAGAGTTTTAAAAATGATGAATAGAAAATATACTAAGGAAGATTATCTAAGAAAAATTGACAAAGTAAAAAATGTTAATCCAAATATTGCCCTTTCAACAGACATAATGGTAGGCTTTCCTGGGGAAAGTGAAGAAGACTTTCTCGACACTTTAGATTTAGTTAAAAAAGTTGAGTATGATACATCCTTTACTTTTATATATTCTATGAGAGAAAATACTCCTGCTGCGAAAATGGAGCAAGTTCCTGATAAAGTTAAGCATGAGAGATTTGAAAGACTTTTGGAAATTTTATATCCAATACAAGAGAAGAAAAATAAAGCATTTATTGGAAGAGATGTAGATGTATTGGTTGAAGATTTTTCAAAAAAGGACAACACATATGTAAGTGGAAGAACTGATGAATTTAAGCTTATTAATTTTAATGGAAATAAAAATGATATAGGTAAAATTTTAAAAGTTAGAGTAAAGGATGCTAATAGTTTTTCTCTAGTAGGTGAAAAAATTGAATCGTGAAAATTTAACACCTATGATGCAGCAATATCTTGCTGTTAAAGATAAAAATCCTGATGCAATTTTATTTTTTAGACTTGGCGATTTTTATGAAATGTTCTTTGATGATGCACTACTTGCTTCTAGAGAGTTGGAAATAACTCTTACAAAAAGAGATGCAGGACTAGAAGATAAGGCTCCGATGTGCGGAGTTCCTTATCATGTGGCATCAGGTTATATTTCAAAATTAATAAATAAGGGCTATAAGGTTGCAATTTGCGATCAAGTAGAGGATCCAAAACTTGCAAAAGGCATAGTAAAAAGAGAAGTTACTCAAATTATTACTCCAGGAACATTTACGGATACAGAATATTTAAAGAGTGATTTAAATAATTATTTGCTTTCGATTTTTATTCACGGATATTCTTTAAATTTAACATATTCAGATTATTCTACTGGTGAAATTTATTTTACTGAAAAAACTTTTTTGTCAAAAACAGAGCTTTATAATTTTTTACAAGATGAAATTGACAGAATTAGTCCCAATGAAATACTTTTAAACGAAGAGATTACTTCTAAATTTAAAGATAAAATTAAAAGAGATAATATTTTTATTAATCCTTATATTTCTGAAAATTTAAAAGATATAAATTTATTTAAAGAACTAGGAGAATATTTTAGTGAAAATTTTAAGAGCAGTTTAAAAAATTTTATTTATGAAAATAATATTTCTGATTACACATCATTAAAAAAGATTTTACAGTATTTAGTAGTTACTCAAAAAATAAATTTAAAACACATAAATAATATAAAATATTACAATAATTTTGATTATTTAATTTTAGATGAAAGTTCAAAAAGAACTCTTGAAGTGGTAAAGGGTCTTAACACCTTTACCAAGAAAGGTTCTCTATTAGATGTTTTGGATAAATGTAGTACATCTATGGGTTCACGTAAATTAAAAAAATGGGTTGAAAGTCCTCTTGTAAATATAGATAAAATATTAGAAAGGCAAAACTTAATAGAAGCTTTTACTAAGGATTTACTTCTTCAAGACAAATTAGAAAAATTGTTAAAGGAAGTTTATGATATTGAAAGACTTGTTGTAAAAATTTCCAATGGAAGCATAAATCCTCGCGAAGTTGCATCACTTAAAAATACAATTATAAATTCGAAAAAGATAAAAGAAATTTTAGAAAATTATAACAATGAAAATTTAAAATATTTGGGAAAAAAATTCATAGATCTAACTAATATTTATGAAAAAATTCAAAATATTTTAATTGAAAATCCTCCAGTCGTTATTGAGGATAATAGAATAATTAGAGAAGGTTATTCTGAAGATTTAGACGAACTTTTTAAATATGCAATTGAAGGTAAAAATTGGTTACTTGATTTTGAAAACAAAGAAAGAGAAAGAACTGGGATAAAAAAATTAAAAGTTAAACATAATAAAATTCTTGGATATTTTATTGAAATAACAAAATCTTTTTTAGACCAAGTTCCCGATGACTATATAAGAAAACAAACCTTAGTTGGTTCAGAGAGATTTTTTTCCTTAGAATTAAAAAACATGGAGGGAAAGCTTCTTGGTTCAAAGGAAAGAGCCCTAACTCTTCAATCTGAAATTTATAATGAATTAAAGGATTATATTGCAAGCGAAATTTATAGAATACAAATTTTGGCGGATAATCTTTCAAATTTAGATTCTCTTTTATCCCTTGCAAAAGTTTCTAATTTAAATAATTATGTAAGACCAAAGTTTAATGAAGATGGCTTTATAGAAATAATAAATGGAAGACATCCAATTGTAGAAACCTATATGAAGGATGATTTTTTTGTTCCAAATGACACATATATTGACACAAAAAAGCATATGATTCACATAATTACTGGTCCAAATATGGCTGGTAAGTCAACTTACATGAGACAAGTTGCTCTTATAACAATTATGGCTCATATAGGATGCTTTGTGCCTTGCGATAGTGCAAATATATCCTTAGTGGATAGAATCTTTACAAGGATAGGTGCTAGTGACAATCTTTCTAAAGGACAATCTACATTTATGGTTGAGATGCAAGAAGTTGCAGACATAATCGACAACGCAACTCCTAAATCATTATTAATTTTAGATGAAGTTGGCAGGGGAACAAGCACTTTTGACGGTCTTGCAATTGCAAATGCAATAATCGAATACATTGCAGAAAATATTAAAGCTAAAACTCTTTTTGCAACTCACTACCACGAGTTAGTTCATCTTGAAGATAAATACGATTCTGTAGAAAATTTAACTATTGCAGTTGATAGACAAGATGATGAAATAATCTTTCTAAGAAAAATAATTAAAGGATTTTCAAATAACTCCTATGGAATTGATGTTGCAAAGCTTGCAGGTATTGATGATTCAATAATAAATAGAGCCAAAGAGATTTTGAATGTAATTGAAAGGGAAAACGAAGATATTAGCATTGACTTAAACAAAGAATATATTAAAAAAGAAAACAATAATCCCGAAATATTAAATTTTATTGACAAATTAAAGGAAATTAACATTCTTGAAATAAGTCCAATGGAAGCTTTTAATTTACTAAATGAAATTGTAAATAAATCCAAGGAGTTATAATGATTAGACTTTTAGATGAAGCAACTATTTCTAAAATAGCTGCAGGAGAAATAATAGAAAATCCTGCTTCAATTGTAAAGGAATTAGTAGAAAATTCTATTGATGCAGGTGCAGATAATATTCTCGTAGAAATTAGAGGAGAGAGTACAGATTTTATCAAGGTTTCAGATAATGGATCTGGATTTTCTGAAGAAGATCTTAATGTTGCATTTTTACGTCATTCAACTTCAAAACTTGAAAAAATTGAAGATCTTGAAAAAATTAGAACTCTTGGTTTCCGAGGAGAGGCTCTTGCAAGTATTTCAAATATTTCAAAAATAAAACTTATGACAAAAAGAGAAGAAGACATTGCAGGTAATTCTCTTGTAATAGAAAATGGAAAAATTATAAAGAAGAATAAAGTAGGAATGCCAAAGGGAACAACTTTTGTAATTAATGATGTTTTTTATAACACTCCTGTTAGAAAAAAATTTTTGAGAAAAGATTTAACAGAGATAAATAATATAATTGATATTGTACAAAAAATTGCCCTTAGCAATAATAATATTAAGTTTACATTAATAAGAGATGGAAAAACTATTTTAAATACTGGAAGCGACAGGGACCCAATTAACAGAATATTTAGCATATTAGGTTCAGAAATAGCATCTTCATTAAATGAGGGATCTTTTGAATCAGAAAATTATAAAATTAAAGGATTTTTCTCTGACAATAAAGTTTTTAGATCAAATAGAGACAGTCAATATATATTTGTAAATGGAAGATTTATTAGAAATGTTAATATTTCAAGAGCCGTTGAAAAAAAATATCACTCTTTAATTCCGCTAAATAGATATCCTGTGTTTGTTCTATATATTGATATTGATCCAAAGTTAATTGATGTTAATATTCATCCAAAGAAAAATGAAATAAAAATTTCTAATGAAAATATTTTAAATGCTATTTTAACTGAAATTGTTGAGGAAGTAATTTACCCAAATCGAAGTATAAGGGAAATCGAAATTGAAGATAAAAAAGAAAATATAAATGTTTTTGATATTTTTGGAGATGATGAGGAACCAAGAGATGATTCTCAAAGCAATGAATCTCATACAAATTTAAAAAGTATATGGGATTTAAAAAAAGAATCACAAGATAGAAATTATGAAGACAATTTATTTAATGCCTTTAATGAAGATGCAGTTTTGTATAAAGAAAATGAAATTGAGAAGAATGAGGAAAAAACTTTAAATCAAGAAACTCATGAAGAAAATAATTTTTTATTTAATAATAAAAAAAGTAAAATTGACGAAAAACTTTTAAATACAAATATTGTAGGAATTCTCTTCAAAACTTATATTCTTTTAGAAAATCAAAGAGATGGCATTGTTTTTGTAGTTGATCAACACGCAGCGCATGAAAGAGTAAATTATGAAAAGTTTTTGCACATGTATTTAAATAGTGAAATTACTTCACAAATATTATTAAAGCCAGAGATAATTCAACTAAATCAAATTGAGTATGATAAAATTTTAAATTATTTAGATTTATTTACTAAACTCGGATTTAAAATCGAAAACTTTGGAGATAATTCTATTGTATTAAGGGAAGTTCCAATGATTTTTGGTCTTCCAACTTATGTAAATTTTATAAGAGATATCATTGATTCTCTTGATAAAGACATTTCATCGAATTATGAGGCAGACTTATATAAAATTATGAAAAAGGCTTGTAAGGCGTCTGTGAAGGCTGGAGATGACCTTTCTGAAATGGAAATTAAATCTTTAATTAGAGATTTAAAAAATTGCGAAAATCCTTATACATGTCCTCATGGCAGACCGACAATTGTAGAAGTATCAAAGCATACTATTTCAAAATTATTTTTGAGGGAGTAAATGGAAAATTTAATTATAATTACTGGACCAACTGGAATAGGAAAGAGTGACCTTTCTCTTAAACTTGCTAAAAAATATTGTGGCGAAATAATTTCCTGTGACTCCATGCAAATTTATAAAAAACTAAATATAGGAACGGCAAAAATTGATATAAATGAAACATCTATTCCTCATCATATGATTGATATTATTGAACCTTCAGATAATTTTTCTGTTGCTGATTTTAAAAATGAGGCAAAAAAAATTATAACTAGTATAAATAATAGGGGAAGAGTGCCATTTTTAGTTGGAGGAACTGGACTTTATATCAATTCAATAGTCTACAATTTAAATTTTACGGAAACTAAACCTGATTATGAGTATAGAAGAAAGCTTAACAATATTTTAGAAGAAGAGGGAAGCGAATTTTTATACGAGAAACTTTTAAGCAAAGACAGTGAAATGGCTGAAAAAATTCACCAAAACAATGGTCAGAGAATTATTAGAGCCTTAGAAATTTTAAAAAGTGGAAATAAAAAGGGAAATAATTTTAGAGAAGAAAATGAGGACTACAATCTAATTTATATTGGTTTAAACATGAATAGAGATAAATTATATGAAAAAATCAATATTCGTGTAGATAAAATGATTGATTTAGGACTCGTAAATGAAGTAAAAAACCTTTTAGATGCTGGTTTAGATAAAAATTCTCAATCACTTAAAGCAATTGGTTATAAAGAAGTTATTTCATATTTAGATGGAGAAATTCAGTTTGATGAAATGGTGGATTTAATTAAAAAAAATTCAAGACATTATGCAAAAAGGCAGCTTACATGGTTTAGAAGAGATGAAAGAATAAAATGGTTTGACAAAGAGTCGGACACTATTTTGTATGATATAGAGGATTATATCAACAGCAAATTAATACAGGAGAAAAGATGACATTATACGATAAATTATTTGAAGAAGAGTACAATATCGATGGGAAAATAATTGAATTTGTAAATAAAAATGAAGCAAAAATACAAGATAGATTTCAAAAGTTCAGCGACATTGCACAGTATAATCAAATTAAAATTTTAAAAGCTATGCAAAAAGAAGGGTTAAAATCAACTGACTTTAACTGGACAACTGGCTACGGCTATGGAGATATTGGAAGAGATAAAGTAGAAAGCATATATGCGAGAATTTTTAAGACAGAAGATAGCCTTGTACGACCTAATATTGTCTCTGGAACTCATGCAATTACTCTTGCAATAAAATCAGTTTTAAAGCCTGGAGATCACTTTTTGTCAATTACATCAACTCCATATGATACATTGCAAAAAGTAATAGGCATAAGAGGAAATAGTCCTGATTCATTAATAAAAACAGGCTATGAATATTCTGAAGTGCCACTTGTTGATAATAAAATCGATATTAAAAACATAAAGAATTATATAAAAGACAACACAACTCTTGTAATAATGCAAAGATCAACAGGATATTCAAATAGAAGAGCTTTTACTATATTAGAACTTAAAGAGGCAATTGATGAGGTTAAGAGAATAAATAAAGACATAAAAATTTTTGTAGACAATTGTTATGGAGAATTTACAGAATTAATTGAACCCAGTGAACTTAACATAGATATTATGGCAGGCTCTCTTATAAAAAATCCAGGTGGAGGAATTTCTTATACTGGAGGATATCTAGCAGGCAAGTCCCAACTTATAAATAGAGCAGCAAATATTTTGACTGCTCCAGGAATAGGAAAGGACTGTGGACTTACATTTGGCATGACTAGACAAATACTCCAAGGACTATTTATGTCTCCAAAAATTGTTGAAGATGCAATAAGAGGAGCAACACTTTTTGCAAAATGTTTTGAAGAATTAGGTTTTAAAACTATTCCATCAAGTGATGACCCAAGAAGTGATATTGTAACAGCAATTGAATTACAGAGACCAGAAATTCTAGAAACATTCTGCAAATACATCCAATTCTCTTCACCAGTTGACTCAGAATTCACTCCAACCCCTTGGGATATGCCAGGATATAACGATAAGGTAATAATGGCAGCAGGCGACTTTATAGAGGGTTCATCAATTGAACTTTCAGCAGATGGTCCTATGAGAGAACCTTATTATGTATATTTCCAAGGAGGATTATCTTACTATCACATAAAATTTGCATTGATACATTTGTTAAATGCACTTGATAAAGAAAGACTAATCGAAATATAATAATTAATATTTTTTAAGATTTTATATTTTTGTATGTTAAGTAATTAGATTATGATTATTTTTGAACATTTTTTCAAAAAGCCAACAAGTGTAATAAATATATTTTTTTATATAGATGTCAATGAAAGATTGTAATATTTAGAATTTTACAAACAAAATTATTATTAAAATATGAATAGATGGGAATTTTAATTATTGTAGTCGAGATGAACTTCATAAAGCATTAAAAAAATAACCTTGATGTGAGATAACAGCAAGGTTATTTTTTAGCCTAATTTTCTTAATTTATTTTTCTATAAAGCCCAACGATTTTACCTAAAATATCAACTTTATCAAAATAAAAAGGTTCCATTGTGTCATTTTCAGGTTGAAGTCTATATCTATTTTTTTCTTTGTAAAAAGTTTTAATAGTTGCCTCATCATCAATTAAAGCTAAAACTTTTTCTCCATTTCTAGCAGAATTTGTTTTCTCAATTATTACATAATCTCCATCAAAAATTCCTGCGTTAATCATACTTTCTCCTCTTACTTTTAAAATAAAAAGTTCTTTATTTGAAACAAAGTCAACAGGAAGAGGCATAGTATCTTCAATATTTTGAACAGCTAAAATAGGAGCACCAGCTGTTACTCGACCAACTATTGGAACGTCAACAGTTTTCTTTTTAAGCATAAGAATGTCATCATCTTGTGGAACAATTTCTATAGCTCTAGTTTTTGATGCGTCTTTTTTAATATAATTTGTTGATTCTAATTTTTCGAGAGCATAATAGACAGTAGAAGTTGATTTAATGTTGCAACCAGAACAAATTTCACGAACAGTAGGTGGGTAGGATTTGGACTCAATAAATCTTTTAATAAAAAATAAAATTTCAAGTTCTCTTTGGTTTAGATCTTCGTACATAGTTTACCTCCTAATATTTCTAAATTTATAATAACACATTTAAACAAGTATTTCAAACTAAAGTTTAAAAAATTGTAAAATTTTCTTGACATTTCAGAACTTTAGTTGTAACATTTGTTTAGAACTTATATTTGACACTGTTGTTTGATACTGTTGTTTAAACTTATTACGAACAAAATATTTGAGGTGATTTTATGAAAAGAATTATTATTAACAAGCCAAAAGTTTTTTTATTTCTATTACTAATATTTATTTTTAATTCAGGTCTAGTTATAAAAAATCTTGAAGATGAAAATTTGATGATGCAAGAAAAAAATGGTATTCAAGTTTACACTGTAAAAAAAGGAGATACTTTATGGACAATTTCTGATAATTATGAATATAACAACAAAATGAAATTTATTATGGAGATAGAAAATCTTAACAATATCTCATCCTATGATATTAAGCCAGGTTATAAATTAGCAATTCCAATTTATAAAAGTAAATAGATAACACGCATGCACATACTTTTATGTTTGACTTATTCTTTTAAAAGATATAAAATAATTTTAAGGCTTATGCCTTGAAAATGATTTTATATTTGAAACATGAAAACTAAATAGGAGGTGTGTATGAATGGGTTTTAATACTTTAACTATTATTATTGGTATTATAGGTATAGCCTGTGGCTATGCTATTAGAAAATATATTTCTGAGGGAAAACTAAAAAATGCTGAAGAATTAGCTAATAAAATGATTTATGATGCTGAAAGTCAAGCTCAAACACAAAAAAAAGTTTTGCTTGTTGAAGCTAAGGAAGAAATCCAAAAATTGAGATCTGAGCAAGAAAATGAAGCTAAGATTAGAAGAGCCGAAATAAAAGAAATGGAAGAACGTGTTTTATCTAAAGAAAAACTTTTAGATAAAAAGTCTACTCAAGTAGAGCGTAAAGATGAAAAGCTTAACAAAAAATTAGAGGGTCTTAAGGAAAAAGAAGAACAAGTTGATGGACTTATTAAACAAAGAGAAGAAGAGCTCCAAAAGGTTGCAGGTCTCACAAAAGATGAAGGCAAGGAAATTTTACTTAATGAATTAAAAAAAGAAATTACTAATGAATCAGCACTTATTATTAAAGAAAATGAAAATAGAATAAAGGAAGAATCCGGAAAGTATGCTAGAAATGTTATAGCACAGGCTATTCAAAGATGTGCTGCTGATCAAGTTGCTGAATCTACTGTGGCTGTTGTAAATCTTCCAAATGATGAAATGAAGGGAAGAATTATTGGACGTGAAGGTAGAAATATTAGGGCTATTGAATCAATAACTGGAGTAGATTTAATTATTGATGATACTCCTGAAGCTGTTGTATTATCTTGTTTTGATCCTATAAGAAGGGAAATAGCAAGAGTAGCTTTGGAGAAACTTGTAAATGATGGCAGAATTCATCCAACAAAAATCGAAGAAACTGTTGAGAAAGCTAAAAATGAGGTTGAAACAATTATAAAAGAATCTGGTGAACAGGCAGCATATGATGCTGGAGTTCATGGACTTCATCCAGAAATTATTAAATATTTAGGTAGACTTAAATATAGAACTAGTTATGGACAAAATAACCTTAAGCATTCTGTTGAAGTTGCTGAAATCGCTGGTATTTTAGCTGGTGAAATTGGTGCAGACGTTAAGCTAGCTAAAAGAGGGGGACTTCTACACGACATAGGAAAATCTGTAGATAGAAATTTAGATGCTCCACATGTTGATATTGGAGTTGAAATTGCAAGGAAATATCACGAATCAGAATATGTTATTAACGCAATTCAATCTCATCATGGTGATGTAGAGCCAAACTGTGTTGAATCAGTTTTAGTTCAAGCTGCTGATGCTATTTCCGCAGCAAGACCTGGTGCAAGACGTGAAACGGTTGAATCTTATATTCAAAGACTTGAAAAACTAGAAGAAATTGCAAATGAATTTGAAGGTATTGAAAAATCTTATGCTGTTCAAGCTGGTCGTGAAATTAGAATAATAGTAAAGCCTGAAAAAATCTCAGAAGCAGAAATTACAATTACTGCTAGAGATGTAGTAAAGAGAATAGAGTCTGAGCTAGATTTTCCAGGACAAATTAAAGTTAATGTCATTAGAGAAACTAGAGCAGTTGAATACGCTAAATAATTAGGAACCTGACTTATGTCAGGTTTTTATTTTTATAGGAGGTGAGAAATTGATAAAGTCAAACTTAGTTGATGATTTCTTAGATTACATGAAATCTACAAAGGGATCTTCGGAGAATACTGTAAAAGAGTATTACTATGACTTAAGAATCTTCATAAGATTTATTAAAAAAAGAAAAAATTTAGTAAGTGATTCTATTGATTTTGACGATATACCTATTGAAGATATTACTCCGGAGATTTTAGAAAGCGTTACAAAACAAGATATATATGCCTATAATGCTTTCTTAGAAAGAGAAAGAAAGATATCAAATAGATCTAAGTTTAGAAAAATATCATCTATTAGAAGTTTTTATAATTATCTTTCTACAAAAATAGAAATTATAAAGAAAAATCCAGTAATAGATATTGATATGCCTAAAGTTGAAAAGACTCTCCCAGTATATTTATCACTAGATCAAAGTTTAAATCTTTTGCAAACTATTGAAAAATCAAAGATAAAGCCAATTTATAAAAAAAGAGATTATGCAATAGTCACATTATTTTTAAATTGTGGAATGAGACTTTCAGAACTTGCTGGGATTAATATTTCTCACTTAAAGGATGATAATACATTAAAAGTAATAGGAAAGGGCAACAAAGAGAGGACAATTTATCTTAATGAGGCTTGTATTTATGCTGTAAATGAGTATTTAAAGCTTCGACCACAAATCAAAGATGATGCGTTATTTTTATCAATGAGACAGCAAAGAATGAGCAATAGATCAATTCAGCACATGATTGAAAAGCACATGAAAAATTCTGGCTTGGACACAAATAAATATTCGGTTCACAAACTTAGACATACTGCAGCTACACTTTTATATGAGTATGGAAATGCAGATATAAAGTCTTTGCAAGAGATATTAGGACACGAATCTGTTAGTACAACGGAAATTTATACACATATAAATAAAAAAGCACTTAAAAAGATGGTTGAATCTAATCCACTTTCAAAAGTTAAAGAAAAATAAATTTAAAATAACAAGGAGAAAATATGAAAAAATTAAAAAAAATTGTTTTGGCTGGAATTATGACTATAATGTTAAGTACATCTGTTTTTGCAGTTGGAAAATTACCAAAGGAAGCCTTAGATAAAAATATTGACATTTACATTAACAATAATATTCAATCAATTCCAGAAAACATGGGAAGGGCATACATCGATAAAAACACAAATAGGGTTATGGTACCAATTAGATATATTTCTGAAAATATGGGTGCGCAAATTAATTATTACCAAAAAAAGGAAGCAAAAACTAGTGGGATTTTAATTGGTGCCGTAGATGTATTAGTTGAAATTGATATCAATTCAACAAAGGCAAAGGTTAATAAGGCAGGAATAGATAATATAGTTGATTTAGATTCTCCAGCAATTTTATATGATGGTAGGACTTATGTTCCAATTAGATTTATTTCAGAAACACTAGGACTAAGTGTAGATTGGAAAGAAAACTCTGTTTATATTTCTGGTAAATTTAAAACTAAGGGAAAAAGATATAATTACGAAGAAAACAATAAAGAATCAAAAGGAAATGAAAATAACACAGATGATGCAAAAAAAGATAAGACTTTAGAAGAATTGAGAACTTCAAGTGATAAAGTACAAGATAATAAATCATCATATTCTATATTTTAATATAGTTTTATTGTTTAAAATAGGAATTGATATAGAATAATTAAAAATTAATTGGAAAATAAGGCATGAAAATGTATCGCTAACTTTTATAACTATTATTAATAATAAAGTATGTATTAACATGTTTCTTATGGCAAATATTGTGGTAGGTTCTAGAATAACGCACAAGTATGAGGTTCCATATATATTCGACTTATTCAGTAATATTGGTTGGAATCATATGTAATATGATTTAAATAAAGGAGTATTTATGAAATTTATAAGTGATAATCTAGAGAATTTAATTATAAAGTGGAGAAGACACATTCATGAAAACCCCGAATTATCAAATCAAGAAACAAATACTGCAAAGTATATTAAAGATGAACTTAATTCTTGTAGGAATATTGAGTTTAAAGAATTAACTAAGAATAGTGTTATTGGTTATTTAAAGGGGAAAAACGACGGGCCTACAATTGGGCTTAGAGCAGATATGGATGCACTTCCAATAGAAGAAAATACAGGTTTATCCTTTTCCTCAAAATACAAAGGAATTATGCACGCTTGTGGACATGATGCACATACAGCAATGTTAATGGGTGCTGCTACTGTACTTAATGAAATTAAAGATTCTATAAATGGAAATATTAAATTTATTTTTCAACCATCAGAAGAAGAACAGCCAGGTGGAGCAATACCGTTAATTAAAAAGGGTGTGTTAGAAGATGTCGATATGATATTTGGACAACATATAATGTTAATTGGAGATTTAGAGCCAGGAACAATTGCCATTAATAAGGGACCATTTATGGCATCAGGAGATATTATTGAAATAACCTTAAAGGGTAAAGGAGGACATTCTTCCACTCCAGAAAAATCTATAAATCCTATTATTTTGGGTCAAAAAATTATTAATTTAATTAATGAAATTAATAATTATATTTTAAGTCCTTATGATATATCTTCAATAACAATATGTAAATTTATATCTGGAAATGCTCCTAATATTATTCCTGAATATGCAAACATATCTGGCTCTATTCGAGTTTTTGACAATAAAAACAGAGATATCATAGAGAATAAGATAAGAGGGATTATTGATGGAGTATGTAAAATATATGGTGCAGAATATGAATTTAATTATATTAGAGGATATGATCCTGTTATAAATAATGATTTAGCATCAGATATTGTTATTAACACAGCTGTGGAACTTTTCGGTGAAGAAAAAATATTTTTTACAAAACCAATAATGGCAAGTGAAGATTTTTCAAGTTATTTAAACTTTAAACCAGGTGCCTTTTTTATTTTAGGTGGTGGAACAGTTAAGGACGGATATAACTTATTGAATCACAGTCCTGGTTTTAAAATAGATGAAAGAGCTTTAAAATTTGGGACTGAAATGTTAGTTAACATTGCAATAAATGCATTAAAGGAACTTAAACAAAAAGATTAAAATTTTATTTATTAATTTTAGTTAAAGTATAAATAAAATAATGAGTTTCATATAAGTAATATTTATAAGGTTGGGAATAAGTACTAACAATAAATATTCTAATAAAAGAATTGATCTTAAAAGACAATAATAGTCACAAAATAATAATTTTGTGACTATTATTGTCTTTTTGCTCATTTTTCAACTAAAACTTATTAAAATTTACGATTTTATATAATTCAAGCAAAATAAAACAAATACGAATTTTTTGCCGTATTTTTATATTATCCTTATAGATGTTTAAATTTAAATTTTCTAAATATAAATTTTTTAAAATACATTTTTATAGCAAATTTTATCTAAATGCTATTCATATTAAAGCTATTAATTTTTATAGCTTGCTTTATTCTATATCTAATAATTTGAAATGAGTAAAAATTTTATTGTCTTGATTTTGACATCTTCTTTAAAATTATAAATTTTAATATTACATAAATTAATTATATATTTTCACTCTCATTAAGAATTATTTTGATTTTCTTTTATAATATTTTTTATAAATTGCTACTATTTTTAATCTAACATTTGTTCTAAACAAACATTCCGAAACCATCCTTTCATATTAATTTATAAAATATGTTATAATAAATTTCAGGTGATAAAATGTCTTTAGACGGTACAGTAGTAAAAAATTTAGTTTATGAAATAAATAATCGCATCATAGATGGCAGGATAGATAAAATTTACCAAAATAACAATGATCTTTTAATTAATATTAGAGCTAAGGGTAAAAAAGAAAGGCTTTTTATATCCATTTCTGGAAGTCCTAGAATCTATTTAAGTGAAGAGATTTTTGATAGTCCACAAAATCCACCTGCCTTTTGTATGCTTCTTAGAAAACATTTAGAAAACAATCAAATTCTTGAAGTTTCACAATATAAAATGGATAGAATTATAAAGATACTTGTGAAATCTCGTGATGAATTTGGTGAATTTTCTAAAAAAGCACTTATAATTGAACTTATGGGAAAGCATTCTAATGTTATATTAATTGATGATGAATCAAAAAAAATTATTGATTCCTTAAAAAGAATTAATTTTAATTTATCTAGTGTTCGAGAAATTCTGCCAGGGCTTATTTATAATCCAGAAGATATTTCAAATGGATTTAATCCTTGTGAAGTAAACTCTATAGGTGAATTAATTAATAATTCAAAGGAAAACTTAAACGTAAAATCTTTTTTCTTAAAAATTTTCACTGGTATTAGTCCACAAATATGTAGTGAAATTGAATATAGATCTAATATTGATTTTAGAAGAATTGTATCTTCATTATCTGAAAGTGAAACCAAAATTTTAGAAGAAGTTTTTTTAGAAATATTTAAAGAAATAAAAGAATGCAAATTTTCGCCAATAAAGATTTATAGGAATGAAATATTTAAGGACTTTTATTCAATAGATTTAAAAGAGTTAAGTGAAAATGAAAAATTCAAAGTAGAAAGTATCTCTTCCCTTCTTGAAGAATTTTATAATTCTAAATTTTTAAGGGATACTTTAGGTTTAAAAAATAAGGAACTAAAAAAATCTATAAAAAAAAATATAGAGAAATTGAAAAAAAAGGTTTCTAACCAATCAAATGAATTAAACATTGCATTAGATAGAGATAAATTTAAGGTTTATGCTGATTTAATCTCTTCAAATTTTTATAAAATAGAAAAAGGTGCAGAATCAGTAAAAGTTGAAAATTTTTATAACGAAATGAAAGAAATTGAAATTCCCTTAGATCCAAAGCTGGATGGTCCATCAAATGCATCAAAATATTACAAAAAATATTCTAAATTAAAAAATGCGGCTAAGTTTCTTACAGAACAAATTGAAATAGGAAATTCGGAAATTAGTTATTTAGAATCAATTTTGTTAAACGTTGATTTTGCAGAAACTCCAGAAGAAATAGATGAACTTTATGAAGAATTAGAAAAAGAAGGATATATAAAAAAGAAGAAAAGTTATAAAAAGAAAAAGGATAATAAAGATAATTATATTTATGTAAAAACAGATGATGGCTTTGATATTTTTATAGGTAAAAATAATAAGCAAAATGATTATTTAACACATAAAAAAGCAAAAAAAAATGACTTATGGTTTCACGTGAAAGATGCTCCAGGTTCTCATGTAATACTAAAAAATGATAATAGAGATTTTACAAATAATTCATTAATTACTGCTGCAAAATTAGCTGCAAAGTATAGTTCACTTTCAAAATCAAAAAATATTGCTGTGGATTATACTTTTAAAATGAATGTTAAGAGGCATCCCGCAAAAAAACCAGGACTTGTAATTTACACAAACTATAAAACTATAAATGTAAGCATAGAAAAAGAA